>CAZZLP010000253.1:0-2562 GCA_964654705.1 uncultured Chitinophaga sp. | reverse complement strand
CGGTGAGCAGGGCTTCAAGACCGGGCATCATATTCGTGATGAAAAACATGCCAATATTGGCTAGCAGCAATGCTTTGGTAACCGGGGGTAATTGAATCATGGTCAAAATTATTGAAACATTGCCTCCATTTCTGACTGGGTCATGCGCACAAAAATGGTCTCACCCTTCGGCGTTTTATGGGGGATGGTGCATTGCATCAATTTCTGAACGAGGTGTTCCATCTCTTCGTTGGTAAATCTTTTTTGTTTGGAATGGGGAATGGCACGGGCCAATTTCTGACGCACCCGATCTGCCACTGATGTGAGGATGATGCCGTGTTCTTGGCGCACTTCATCAAGGACGTTGGAGAGCAAGACATCGGCATCTTGTGGCGACATACCCGCCGGAATACTGATGACGTGGGTATTTTTCTGATCATCTGTTTGCCAGTCATAACCCGCATCAATGAGTTCTTCACGAATTTCTTCCATCAGGGCGGCATCATTGGGCAACACCGGAAGGGTATGATGACCCAGCAACAACTGTGAGTTTATTTTAGAAGGAGTATCTGTTTTTTGTTCTTCGTGAAAAAGTTTCACATAGATCTGGTGCTGGGCATAGGTGCTGCTAAAAAGAGTGCTGCCATCGAATTTCCAGCTGGCTACAAAGTACAAATAATCGGTGGGAGGAGCATCCAATACGGCTTCGATAGCACCGATAGAAGGGGTACAGATCGGCCCCGGCGGCAGGCCTTTATGCTGATAGGTGTTGTACGGAGAGGAAAGCTCCAGGTGGCCATAAAAGATCCTGTTCAGACTAAAGTTGCGTGTTACGTATTTGACCGTGGGGTCTGCCTGTAATTTCATGCCAATGCGAAGTCTGTTGAGATAGGTGCTGGCGATCTTGTAACGATCTTCTGTCCGGTTGGTCTCTTCTTCTACGATAGAGGCCAAAATAGAGACCTCCAGTGGGGTTAGACCCTTGGCCTTTGCTTTATTTGCTTTTTCGCTATCCCAGAACTGTAGGTATCGAGTATGCATTCGTTGTAAGATCTGTCGGGGTTTGTCTGTCCAGGCGATCGAATAGGTATAGGGCATCACCATCGATAGTACCGTGGTGGAATCTACCCCAAAGGAGCGTAGCGAATCGTTATTGGATAAAAAAGACAAAAAGGTCGCCGAATCGATCTGCGTATCGGTGCGGTTACCGATCTTACCGGCCAAACTTTGCAAGGTTCTTTCTTTTACGATACTGAGTTTTACATAAGCTTGTTGACTGTTGCGAAACATTCTGACCAATTGAAAGATACTCATGCCGGGTTTGAGCTGATAGCGTCCGGGCTTTATTTTTTTAACTTGCAGTCGGTCGCTGACCTGCATAAACCAGAACGAAGAAGATAGGGCGGATGCTTGTCGGAGTTGGGTCACGACCTCTTCGGGGGTAGCCGAATCGGTTACATAGAAATATTTTTTTTCGTACAGGGTAACGGCCGGTCCCCAAAGACTGTATAGAATCCAGGCTGTCAGCAGTAGCACGATCAGTAGTAAGCCACCAACAATTCTCGACCAACGCATATAAGGTTCAAGTTAATAAAAAACCCCACGGTTTCGCGGGGTTTCGTTAAAACGATCGGTAATTAGATCGATGCAAAATTATTTTATGGGTTGTGCCGGTGCGGCCGGAGCAGGTGTCGGCATGGTGGCAGCAGGTGCGGCAGGTGCAGCAGGTGCAGCCATGGGAGTTTGAACAGGAACGGGGGCAGTAGTGGCATCCATAGAACGATCAGGTCCGTTGCTGGTTATATTCTTGGGAATAAACAAAACAGAGAGAAGACAAAGCAGTGCTACCAATCCGCCAAAGATCCAGGTACCTTTTTCGAAGACATCGGTGGTTTGCTTCACACCCATAAATTGGGTGCTAAAACCGGCGATGTTACCGGAAAGGCCGCCCCCTTTGGGATTTTGAACCAGTACAAAGAATCCTAGGGCAATGGCAGCCACTACGATGAGTGTCACAAATAATAAAGTCATATACTATGAAATTTACTTAGTTTAAATCGCTGATTTTCGACGCAAAATAAGCGCTTTTAGAGGGCTCCAGCAAACTTAATTTTTGATAAACCTCTCTGGCCTTGGCAGGGTTGCCTTGTTTGATCCAGACCTCGGCCATGGCTTCTGTAACCACCTCTTCGCTTGCCAATGAGTGGCCGGCCATCTGTTCTACTTTTCTTTCTTCTTTGGGATCTACCGATTTTCCGATCTCGGCCAGGGGCAGTCGCTTCATTACTTTTAGCCAATCGGTAAAGCTTTTCAATTGCTTTTCGAATTTGTCGTCGGTCGCTTCTTCTGCTTTGTATTGGATGCCCTGCGAGGCAAAATAATCTACCGTATAATAGGGTTCAAAGAGCAATTCTTTTTCTTCTGTAGAGGCCGTGACAACAGCGGCAGTGGCTACCTTGGCCGGCGCCGGTAAAGCGGAGCGGTACGTCTCGGATATTTTTTCTTCTGGAGCAGGCATGTCCAATACCAAAGAGACCCACTCCGTGTCGGTAAAGTAGCAACCGGATTGCTTCCACTCACTTT
>CAZZLP010000252.1:0-2593 GCA_964654705.1 uncultured Chitinophaga sp. | reverse complement strand
TTTCGGGTATATTTTTCATCGACATTCGAAGAATCTTCTACAAAAGGAAGTTCCTTTTGCCTGGCTATTTTCTCAATATCACTTCGCCACAACCCGAGAAGCGGACGCAGCACCCTTTCGTTTCGGGCAGGGATACCGGTTAAACCGGCCAATCCGGTTCCTCTGAAAAAATTCATGGCCACTGTCTCTGCATTGTCATCGGCATGATGGGCGGTTAAGATCCAGCCGTCAGTGATGGAAGAACTTAAAAGGGACTTAAACCATTGGTAGCGGTATTGCCGGGCTGCCTCTTGTACCGACAATGCATGCTCGCTGGCATACGCCGCCAGATCGACCTTATTTACAACAAGGGGAAGTTTCCAGGCATCGGCTAACTGACGTACCAAGGCCTCATCGCGGTCGCTTTCGGCTCCGCGCAATTGAAAATTGCAGTGGGCCAATTCGACCGATAGTCCGGCTTCTTTGCACAAACGAGCCAGCACCACCGAATCTACTCCCCCGCTAATGGCTACGATAAAACGATCGGCACTGCTGGCGGGTGCGATCTGTTGTAAAGCGGACAAGATATCAAAAGCGGACTTCATAGGTCAAAAGCTAAGTTCCTCCCAGGCACTCCTTAATTCTCCAAGCGCATGCGTATCGTTTTGAATACGGGCCTGCTCCATTCCCTTTTCATAGACCTGAAGCGCCTCCTGCTCCTGCCCCATTGTCTCCAGCAATTTGGCAAGGTGATAGTAACTGCCTACATAGTCCGGATTTTCTTGCAACAGTTTTTCAAAAAGATCGCGCGCCTTTTGATGCTCATCGATCTTGATGTACTCCAGCGCCAAGGCATGTTGTATAAAAGGGTCCGAGGGACTCTCTTGCAAAAAACCTATCAGTTTATCGATTCTTGACATAGGTAGCATACTGTTTAAACAACTCAAAAAAGAGTTGGAGAAAAAGATCTTTTATCGCGCTTGGCTTATCTTTGCATAGTTGCATAGACAACTAAACAATCTGCAACTGCGCTTCTATGAAAATTCTGGTTTGTATCAGTAAAACGCCGGATACCACGGCAAAAATAGCTTTCACCGAGAACAACACGAAATTGGATACCACGGGCGTACAGTGGATCATCAACCCATACGACGAATGGTATGCCCTGGTCAGAGCCATCGAATTAAAAGAGGCCAGCCCCGACACGGTACTGCACCTGGCCACGGTCGGAAAAGCAGACGCCGATCCCATTATCAGAAAGGCGCTGGCGCTGGGCGGTGACCAGGCTTTTCGCATAGACGCAGAAGGAGCGGACAGCTACGAGGTGGCATTTCAATTAGCGGCGCTGATCTCAAAAGAAGGATACGATCTGGTGTTGACGGGTAAAGAGACGATCGACTACAACGGCTCTTCGATGGCTGGCCTGATAGCCGGTATCAATGACCTGCCCTATGTTAGCTTGGCCACCAAACTGGAGTTGACGGGTAACCGGGCCTCCGTAACAAGAGAGATCGAAGGAGGCGAAGAGGTATGCGAGGTGGACCTACCAGTGGTCATTAGTGCGCAAAAAGGAATGGCGGAGGCTCGTATCCCCAACATGAGAGGCATTATGGCCGCCCGTACCAAACCACTGACGGTGGTAGCGCCCGTCGCGCAAGATTCGCTTACAAGCGTCAAGGCTTTTGAGCTGCCCCCTGCCAAAGCGGGCGTTAAATTGATCGCACGCGATCAGGTCGAAGAACTGGTTCGTCTCTTGCACCAAGAAGCCAAAGTATTATAATCATCAAGTTGAAATAATAGTATATGAGTGTTTTGATCGTCATGGATGCCGCAGAGGGAGCCATCAAGAAATCGGCCTTTGAGACCCTGTCGTACGGAGCCGATCTGGCCGCGCAAACCAACCTTGGATCTGTTGGTGTTGTCATCGGAGCCGCCGAAGGAGATTTGAGTGTCTTTGGACAATACGGTGTAAAAAAGATCGTGCATGTCAATGCCGATCAGCCTCGTCCTGATGACCCTTCGGTACTTGCAGGATTGATCGCTGCTGCAGCAACGCAAGAGCAAGCCACGGTGATTGTTTTTGCCCACTCGCTTTCTGGCAAATCCATTGCGCCACTGGTAAGCGCCAAGCTCAAGGCTGGACTGGTAACCGGTGTAGTGGCACTACCCGATACACAAAATGGCTTTGTGGTAAAAAGATCGGTTTTCTCTGGTAAAGCCTTTGCGCATGTTAGCATAGAAACCTCTATTAAACTGATTAGCGTCAACCTTAACTCGTATAAAGTAAACACAGGTGGAGTTCCGGCCTCGGTAGAGAAGATCTCGCTGCCGGCCGCTGCACCCCGTATTACGGTCGCCAAAAGACAAAAGTCGAGCAACGAATTATTGCTGACAGAGGCAGAGACCGTGGTGAGTGCCGGAAGAGGAATGAAAGGGCCCGAAAACTGGGGAATGATCGAAGACCTTGCCCGGGTAATGGGAGCCGCTACTGCTTGCAGCCGCCCGGTGGCCGATGCACACTGGCGTCCGCACCAGGAACATGTGGGACAAACCGGTATCGCCATTGCCCCCACCCTTTACATCGCCATTGGTATTTCAGGAGCCATTCAACACC
>CAZZLP010000251.1:0-2593 GCA_964654705.1 uncultured Chitinophaga sp. | reverse complement strand
GGCAGCTGCTGCGACAGCTTCGAAGGCAGGTTGCTGAATCCCGGTCATGCCATTGAGGCCATGTGGTTCATCATGGACCTGGCCGTTCGCTCCAATGACCGGCCACTTATTCAAAAAGCAAAGGATATTATGCTCCATACCTTGCAAAAAGGATGGGATCATCAATATGGCGGCATATTTTATTTTCTGGATTGTCAGGGTCATCCTCCGCAACAATTGGAGTGGGATCAAAAATTATGGTGGGTTCATCTCGAGGCGCTCGTGGCGCTGGCTAAGGCCTATATGCTTACCGGCGATCCGGTCTGCGCTGAGTGGTTCGAGAAGGTGCACGATTATACTTGGAATCATTTTAGAGATTCGGAGCACGGAGAGTGGTTTGGTTACCTGAATCGCCGTGGTGAGGTGCTCTTGCCCTTGAAAGGAGGAAAATGGAAAGGATGTTTTCATTTGCCTCGTGCCATGTTTCAAGTTTGGAAAACTTTATCGCCGCAATAAACAATTATAGCATGACCTTCGGTCGGAAAATATTGGTATGGATCTTGCTTGCTCCGCTTTTTTGCGGGGCTCGTACTGTTCCTGCCCTTCAGACGGAGGTGTTGGTAATTGGCGGAGGTACTTCGGGCATCGCCGCCGGTATTCAGAGTGCCCGCATGGGGGCACGCACCATTATTGCCGAAGAGACCACTTGGTTGGGGGGCATGCTGAGCGCAGCGGGGGTATCGGCCACCGATGGTAATCATTTGTTGCCTTCGGGTATCTGGGGTGAGTTCAGAAACCGTCTTTATCAACATTACGGTGGGCCGCAACGCGTGGCTACCGGTTGGGTCAGCAACACACACTTCGAACCCCATGTCGCCGATAGTATTTTTAAAGCGATGGCCGGTGCCGAAAAAAATCTTCAGGTTTTTTACAACAAGCGTTTTCTTACAGTCACTAAAAACCGCAGCACGGTTACCGGAGCGCTCTTCGTGGACCTGTCTACCGGTGATACAATGACCATACGGGCCAGACAAGTGGTCGATGCCACCGAGTTGGGCGATGCGGTGGCCACTGCCGGCATTTCTTTTTCAGTGGGCATGGAGGCCAGTGTCGTGACGGGCGAAAATGTGCAAGTGCCCGCGACCAACAATATTATCCAGGACCTTACGTATGTGGCCATCTTAAAGGATTATGGCAAGGGCGTCGATTGTACCATCGTCAAGCCTGCCGGCTATGATCCATTGGAGTTCGATGGATGTTGTCTGGATTTTTACACCGATACATCGAGGATCGCTCCTACGGTAGATTGTGCCAAGATGATGACCTATGCCAAACTTCCCGCACAAAAATACCTGATCAACTGGCCAGGGTATGGAAATGATATTTACCTGAACGTGATCGGGCTTCGCGCACAAGACCGCGATCGGGAATTGCAAAGGGCCAAGGAGCAAACGCTTCGGTACATTTATTTCTTGCAGCATCAGTTGGGCTATCAACAACTCGGCTTGGCCAATGATGAGTTTCCTACCTCCGATCGGTTGGCTATTATTCCCTATTACCGCGAAGCAAGAAGGGTAGAGGGGTTGGTTCGTTTTCGTATACAGCATATCAGTGATCCGTTCGCAATATCAGATCCCTTATATCGTACGGGTATCGCCGTAGGAGACTATCCCATCGATCATCATCACCGAAAAAATCCTGACGCTCCCCAGCACTTGGGATTTTATCCCATTCCTTCTTACTCTGTGCCATTGGGTGCTTTGATTCCGGCGCAGGGAAACGGATTGATCGCAGCAGAGAAATCGATCAGTGTTAGCAATGTTGTCAATGGCACTACGCGGCTACAGCCTTGTGTGCTGTTGATCGGTCAGGCTGCCGGAACACTGGCCGCCCTGGCCGCCAAGCGAAATGACCTTCAGGCCTCTCGTGTTCCTGTACGAAGTGTACAACGCGCTTTGTTGAATAGCGGTGCCTATCTGATGCCCTATGCCGATGTGCCCTCTTCCGATCGTCACTTTATGGCCATTCAGCGTATCGGTGCCACCGGTCTCATGCGGGGCAAGGGACAACCCAACGCCTGGGCCAATCGAACTTGGTTCTATCCGGACTCTACGTTGGCGGCAGGACGTTTTTTGAATTGTATTCCTGAAGAGATGCTGTCTGCTCGTGAAATAAATAAGGACGATATTGCTGCCGTTGCCCCATTGACCATCGAGCGATCGCTGTATTGGATTTCACTACTTAGACAACAGGCGGCCCGTTCTACAAAGAACAATATTCCGCATTGGGACGTCGCAAAAATCAATGAACTTGCCTGTGCCAATTGGAAGAATTGGAAACTGGACGATTACCAGCCGGAGCGCCCCGTTACCCGTCGTGAGTTGGCGGTGCTGCTCGATGCCTTACTGGATCCGTTCTCGAATTATCCAGTCGATCACCTAGGATTTATTAATTTTAACCCTATACAAAAAACAAAACCCTGATTATGAAAAAAGCAACGATTCTGTGCTGGATGCTGGCCCTGTTGATGGGCATGGCGCAAGCACAGCAAGCCAAAGTTGCCGGTAGAGTTACCGATGCCAACGGGAATGCCCTGGAGGGGGTTTCCGTTACT
>CAZZLP010000250.1:0-2594 GCA_964654705.1 uncultured Chitinophaga sp. | reverse complement strand
GTTGAATCAGATAAGCTGGCAGGGCGCGAAGAGGGGCTTTACGAATAGAAAGAACGGCGATCTGCTCTAGGTTTTCAAGCGCCTTATCGAGCAATTGTTGTTTTAAGGAAAGCGCCCACTGGTCTACACCACATGCTTTGTAGATAGACAAGACGCGCTCTACTTTATCGGGCGGATTAGACCGCAGCAAAGAAAGCAACAGCTCTTTGTCGGTAGTAGAAGCCGTTTGCAGCGCATGGATGAGTAAAAAGGTTTTTTTGTTGGCCAGAATGTCCCCACCCGTTTGCTTTCCGAACTTTTTTGGATCACCAAAGGCATCCAAATAATCATCTTGTACCTGAAAGGCCAATCCCAGCTGGATACCGAACGAATAGATGAGTTCTTGGTTGCGCTGTCCCGCCCCGCCAATAATGGCTCCCATTTGAAGAGCACAGGCAAGCAATACCGAGGTCTTTAATTTGATCATGGTAAGGTACTCATCGAATTGCACCTCCTGACGTTTTTCAAAATCCATATCGAGCTGCTGCCCCTCGCATACCTCGGTAGCCGTACGATTAAACAATTGCAACAAGGCGGGTTGGCAGACGCTACTTACGTTGCTAAGCCATTGATAGGCTTGTATCATCATTACATCGCCCGCCAGCAGTGCGGTGTTTTCGCCATAGCGCGTATGCACGGTGGGTACCCCGCGTCTTAGAGGCGCCTTATCCATAATATCGTCGTGGATAAGGGTAAAGTTGTGAAAAAGCTCTACGGCCGTAGCGGCCGACCAGGCATCGGGTCTTATTTCGTCAAAGAGTTCATTTCCTAGTAAACAAAGCACTGGCCTAATACGCTTTCCGCCGATCTGCAAAAAATAATCGGTGGCCTCGTATAAGTTGACAGGCTGGGCAGGAAACTTTTTTTCGGAAAACCGATCGTTAAAAAGTGCCGAGAGGTCACTAAAAGAATGCATAGCCCAAAATAAGACTCATTTCTTGGTTTTGGGCAATTTGACGGCTGATTTTTTGGTTGACAACTCCCCTGCCACCACCCACTCATAATCAAGTTGGCGTTTGGTCAGGTTGGCCGCAATCACCTTGATCCATACCTTATCGCCCATACGAAACTTACGACTGGTTCGCATACCCAGCAGACAGTAATCGCTCTCGACGTGTCTGAAATCATCGTAGTCCGATAAAGAAACAACGCTTACCAATCCTTCGCATTTATGTTCGATGGTCTCGACCCAAAATCCAAAATGCGCCACCCCGCTAATGATGCCTTCGAACTCCTCTCCCAGATAATTTTTCATGTACTGCACCTGCTTGTACTTATTGGCAGCGCGCTCTGCCTCCATGGCAGCCCTTTCGCGTTCGCTGGTATGTTTACATTTTTCTTCGAGCTTTTTATCGGGCACTATTCTTTGCTGTAAGACCTCGAATACGATTCGGTGGGCCTGTACATCGGGATAGCGACGTATAGGAGAGGTAAAGTGACAATAATTTTCAAAACCGAGTCCATAGTGCCCTACATTATCGGCTGTATAACGAGCTTTAGCCATGGTTCGGATACCTAACTGCTCTAATACATGCTGTTCGGGACGGCCTTGTACGTCACTTAATAACTGGTTAAACGAGGCAGCGATCGCCTCGGGGCTGGAGCGATCGAAGGCATGACCAAATTTTCGGGCAAAGTCTATAAAGGGAATCAGCTTTTCTTCGTCGGGGTCATCGTGTATGCGATAAGGAAAAGGAATAGGCTTGTTATCTATCTTCTTTTCTGCAATAAAGGCCGCCACAGTACGGTTGGCCAACAGCATAAATTCCTCGATCAATTGATGCGACTCTTTACTTTCTTTGACCATAATACCAATGGGGTCCCCTTTTTCGTTAAGCTTAAAGCGAACCTCTTGCGAAGAAAAATTAATGGCCCCCTGCTTAAAGCGCTCGGCCCTAAATAAACGAGCCAGCTGGTTAAGTTGCAACACCTCTTCGGCATAAAGACCACTTTGTTCTTCTATAATTGCTTGTACTTCTTCGTAGGTAAATCGATGATCGGAATAAATTACCGTGCGGCCGATCCACTGGTCTTTGATCTGGCCTTGTGGTGTAATGGTAAAGATGGTCGAAAATGTCAGTTTCTCCTCGTTGGGACGCAGCGAGCAAAGCACATTCGATATATGCTCAGGAAGCATGGGATTGACCCGGTCAGGCAGGTAAACCGAAGTAGCCCTTGCATAGGCTTCTGCATCTAGCACTGTACCCGCCTCTACATAATGACTAACATCGGCAATGTGCACTCCGATCTCGAACCAACCATTAGGCAATTTTTGAAACGAAATGGCATCATCAAAATCTTTGGCATCTACCGGATCAATGGTAAAAGTCAGAACAGATCGGCAATCTCTTCGCTTGGATACCTCTTCTGGCGATATGGTCTCTGGTAAACGAGCCGATTCTTCGATGGCCTCATCACTAAACGTAAGCGGAAACCCGGCCTCTAGCAATATCTCTTTCATGGCCGCATCGTTCATATCTTCTTCTTTTAAGAGGGTAACCACCTCGCCCATGGGTCGCTTGTCGTTGCCTTCGGCCCAGTTTATTACTTTTACC
>CAZZLP010000249.1:0-2599 GCA_964654705.1 uncultured Chitinophaga sp. | reverse complement strand
CGAAAAGATATTTAAGAAAATAAAATTTATATAACCAGTCGAACTTAAATCCGGCTACTTCATTAAAATAAAAAAAAGACTTGACGACACTGTCAGCAGGCTCTCTGGCCGAAAGAATAATCGCCGCCACAAAAGGCAAGATCAAAACACGTAGTAACGGACGATGTGCCGTGCCATAGTATAGCAGCGACCCAAAAAAAGCCATGTTGGCCAGCACCATCAAAATAATATCACTTTTATAGAGATCAAACCCGGCACCTTCATGAAATGGAAGCCCTGCCAATAGTAAGAGGGCCACGATAAAGCAGCCGCCCTTGACCCATCGCTGATAGGCGAAGAAGCGACCTTGCGGCCAGCTATAAAAAAGACCGAACAACAAGGCAAAAGCCAGCAGCGAATAGAGTTGCTCACGAGTACCCGGCTCCGTGGCTATTACCCAGGCCTTAAGATGTTGAGAGAACAAAGCAAAAAAAGCCAATAAGAAAAAGCGCTTGAACGCCGACCCCAAAAAGAAAGAAAAAGGCTTTTGTTGTGTTATCGCCTCGCGTAATGCCAGCGGAAAGGCGGCCCCCATGCTAAATAGAAAAAAAGGAAACACCAGATCGACCCAGGTAATGCCCGGGATCGACGGATTAAACTGATGTAACGGAGGCGGCACCTGTGCATGATACATCCAGGCAGGCAACACATCTCCAAAAGCGATGCTTCCTGATAGTACCATTCCAACAATGGCCAGTCCGCGCAATGCGTCTAAAGAAGGCTCTCTTTTCATAAAATTACAGGTGGGTTATTTACTGTTCAGACAGGCTAAGACGTCACTACTGAAAGATAAAAAAAAGAGGCCGTCCAATAATGGACAGCCTCTTGGTTATGGTTTACAATAAAATTGACTATTGCCATCCGGGGTTTTGAACGATATTCTTGTTCTTGTCGATCTCTCCTTGTGGAATGGGCCATAATTTATAACGGGCGTTGGTGTTAACACGCGTCTGGGCCCTTGTCTTGAGTCGCTTAGCGATACTGGCCGCTGAATAAACAGGTAAGCCATCGGCACTAAAACTAGGCGTTTCGGCCGGATCGGCAGGATTAAGCGACACACCCACGACCGGCATGGTCATGGCCGTATTATAAAGATCCCAACGACGCAGATCGATCAACCGAAGTCCCTCGCCTGCAAATTCGACCGCACGCTCCCTGCGAACGATCTCACGCAGCTCTGCGGCAGAAGAAGTAGTTACAGGGGGCATACCGGCGCGTGCGCGTACGGCATTGATGGCATTCCAAACGGTTCCGTCAATTTCTCCTAATTCGATCTTGGCCTCGGCATAGGTCAACAAGATCTCGGCATAGCGCATGTTGATGTAACCGGTCTTACTTTCCCAAGAGTACTGGGTAGAGTCAACATATTTTCTCCAAACATATCCTACTCCTCCGCTGCTACCGGTGGCACCGGCAAACCAGGGAGAAACCAGATAACCGATCCAGTCGATATTATTGGGGCGGCTGTCATATACACCCGTGTTCCAGTTAAACTTGAATATCACATTGCTATAAATATTAAAGATGGTACGCTCCTTTGGCTGCACATAAGGAAGACTGGCAGAGAGCGCCGTGTTGTGGACCATGGTATCGCCTTGCATATAAACGGTCCAGCGAAGCCGTGGATCGCGATTCTGCGAAGGGGCAGCAGGGCTGTACAGGGGCGAACGATCGATACGGTTTCCATCACGTGCCTCGTAGAGATCTACCAGTTGCTGGCTAGGAAAATGGCTGCTCTGAGAGGTTCCTACCTGACGGGGAATGGTCAACACCGTCAGCCAGTTTTGCGGATTGAGCACATCGGTGGGATAAGTCTGTACGAACATCAACTCGCGATTCAGGTTGGTACGCTGACCGGCCAACATAAACAGATCGGTATAGCGAGGGTTAAGTCCATAACCGTTAGAGGAGATCACAGACAATGTAGCAGCCTTGGCGGTTGCATAATCTTTGATCAACATAGCCAAACGGGCTTTCAAACCTAGCGCCACACCTTTGTTAACACGGCCATAGGCAATGATGGGCTGGGCGCCGGCGGCATCGAATCCGGCAACTGCTTCGTCGAGGTCTTTCATTAAACTGGTTACGGCCGCAGCGGTGGGTGTTCTGGCAATCGTTTCATACTCGGAAGGAGAAAGTGGCTTGGTATAAAAAACTGGATCACCGAACCATCCGATCAAATGGTAGTAAGCCCAGGCACGAAGCACTAGCGCTTCGGCACGCAGTCTACCGTAACTGGAGGCAGAGACATTGTCTTTGCCTTTGGTCATTCCATCGAGCATTGTATTGGCACGACTCACTAAACGATAAGCCTGTTGCCAGGAATTTGCTGGCAGCGTATTACCGTTCAAAAAGGGACCGCCATCACCCATGGCCACCTGGTCTTCGGCATTGCCGGTACGCTTGATGGCAAGGTCGGTCGAAGATTCAATAGCGAACAATAAGGGCGTGTTATTGGGAAATTGCCAAAAGGCAGCCGCATAGACCCCATTGAGGGCAAGGTTCATTTCTTCCTCCGACTGCATAAAGGTGGCCGATGAAGAACTATCCAGCGGCTGGC
>CAZZLP010000248.1:0-2602 GCA_964654705.1 uncultured Chitinophaga sp. | reverse complement strand
AGAAGCACCGCGTCGTCGAACCTTCCCATACCAGTCCATCAGCCTGCCCAAAAACGCGACCACCGTACCGTCCATAACTTTTTTATCGAACCTTCCACGACTCGTGCCCCACCCCTTCCATCGGCTCCCCTACTGCTGCAAGGTCCGTGGCGCAGGTGGCCCACAAAGAATGGCAAGGGTGGGCTCGTGGAAATGCGAAGCCCTTTGTAAAACGGCGCCAAAAAATCGAGGAGCGAACCGTAAAAGCCGCCGTGTATTTTTTAAAAGAGGCAGCGCATAAACGAAGGTGGTAATCCGGCGGCTTAGGTGAGCGAATCGATTTTTAGCCGTTGTAAAGTCAGGCAAGCATCCCCACGAGCCCACCCCCTTTTCATAGTAGCGAGCAAAAAAAAGACCGCCCAAAGAGCGGTCTCAATCTGTTGTGCAAAGTAGGATTATGCATTTACCTTACCCTTCACCTTCGCGATCACCTCTTCGGCAATGTTGTTAGGAGCAGGAGCATAGTGAGAGAATTCCATAGTAGAAGAGGCACGACCCGAGCTCAGCGAACGAAGCTGTGTAACGTATCCGAACATTTCGCTCAGAGGTACTTTGGCCTTGATTACCTGGGCACCCGCACGGCTGTCCATGCCTTCCATCATTCCGCGACGACGGTTCAAGTCTCCGGTCACATCACCCATGTATTGATCGGGCGTTACCACCTCGACCTTCATAATGGGCTCCAATAAGACGGGCTTTGCTTTGCGGGCCGCTTCGCGGAATCCTTGCTTGGCGCAAAGTTCGAACGACATAGAATCGGAGTCCACCGCGTGGAAGCTACCGTCAAATACACGGATCTTCATGTTGGCAACGGGATAGTTGGCCAGTACGCCCGTGGTCATGGCTTGCTCAAACCCTTTTTGAATGGCAGGTACAAATTCGCGGGGAATGGATCCTCCGAAAAGATCATTGACAAATTGGTAATGCTTGTCGGGATTCTCTGTTTGCCACTCGGCATCCACTGGGCCCAGGTTAAAGACGATGTCAGCGAACTTACCGCGACCACCCGTTTGCTTCTTGAGCGTCTCGCGATGTTCTACTGTATTAACAAAAGCTTCTTTATAGGCCACCTGGGGAGCTCCCTGGTTAACTTCTACTTTAAACTCGCGACGCATACGGTCCACGATAATCTCGAGGTGCAGCTCTCCCATACCACGCAAAATGGTCTGACCGGTTTCTTCGTCGGTATTAACACGCAGGGTAGGATCTTCTTCGACCAGCTTGGCAATCGCCATACCCATTTTATCGACGTCGGCCTGTGTCTTTGGTTCAACGGCCACCGCAATTACGGGCTCGGGAATAAACATATTCTCGAGGGTAATGGGATGGTTCTCGTCGCAGAGCGTATCACCGGTCTTGATCTCTTTGAAACCAACAGCGGCTCCAATATCTCCGGCTTCGATAAAGTCGATAGGGTTTTGCTTGTTGGCGAACATCTTCATGATACGGCTGATGCGCTCTTTCTTTCCGCTGCGCACGTTGAGCACGTACGATCCGGCGTCAAGACGTCCGGAATAAGCGCGGAAGAAGGCCAGACGACCCACAAAAGGATCGGTCATGATCTTAAAGGCGAGGGCCGCAAAGGGCTCTTTGGGATCGGCCTTGCGGATCAACTCTTCGCCGGTATCGGGATTGGTACCCTTGGTATCGGGAATATCAATGGGAGAAGGCAGGTAGCGACAAACCGCATCGAGCGCTGTTTGCACTCCTTTGTTCTTGAAAGAAGATCCGCACATCATAGGCACGATCGACAGATCGATGGTGGCCTTGCGAATGGCTTCGTGGATCTCGCCTTCGGAGATGCTGTTTGGATCTTCGAAGAATTTCTCCATCAAGGTATCGTCATATTCGGCAACAGCCTCGACCAGAGAGGCTCTCCATTCTTGCGCTTCTTCGAGCATATCGGCAGGAACATCGATCTCGTCAAAGGTCATGCCTTCGGTCTCGGCATGCCAGATGATCCCTTTCATCTTGATCAGGTCTACGACCCCTTTGAAATTATCTTCTGCACCAATGGGAAGTTGCAGGGGAACGGCTTTTGAACCGAGCATTTCCTTGACCTGCTTGACCACGTTCAAAAAGTCGGCACCGGCACGGTCCATCTTATTAACGAATCCGATACGGGGAACACCATAGCGGTTGGCCTGACGCCATACGGTCTCCGACTGGGGCTCCACGCCATCTACGGCAGAAAAGAGGGCGATCAGTCCATCGAGGACCCGCATGGAACGCTCCACCTCTACGGTAAAGTCCACGTGACCGGGGGTATCGATAATGTTGAAGTAGTAAGGCTTGGTATCGGCAGTGTTTTGACCCTTATCGGTCGGAAAATTCCACTTGCAGCTCACCGCAGCAGAGGTGATGGTGATACCTCTTTCCTTTTCTTGTTCCATCCAGTCGGTGGTAGCCGCTCCTTCGTGTACCTCTCCGATACGATGGATCATACCGGTGTAGCGAAGAATACGCTCAGTGGTGGTGGTCTTACCGGCATCGATGTGCGCGGCGATGCCGAAGTTGCGTTGATACTTTAAATCTGCCATGATCGTTGAATATGATTTTGAGG
>CAZZLP010000247.1:0-2604 GCA_964654705.1 uncultured Chitinophaga sp. | reverse complement strand
TACAAAAACAAAATCCCCAATTATGAGAAAAAGCTACCTTTATTTAGCTTCTTCGCTTACGGCACTCCTTTTCGTGTTTTCCGCTTATGCTCAGACAGTTACGTTAAAAGGAACTGTTCGTAACAGCGATACAAAAGAAACGGTGCCTGCCGTGTCGGTTTCTGTCAAGGGAACCTCTCAAGGTACTTATACCAACGCTGACGGGGTTTTCTCCATCAGTGTCTCAAAACTGCCCGTCGTGCTTGTGTTTACTTCCGTAGGCTATTTAAATGCCGAAGTAAACGTCTCAGATGCCTCACAGGCCCTGGTCGTGGACTTCAAGGTCAACAACGCATTGGGCCAGGAAGTGGTGGTGGCGGCAACCCGTACTCCCACCCGTTTGTTGGAGTCTCCCGTTACCGTGGAGCGCCTCAGCAATACTGCGCTGCGTAACGTTGCGGCTCCTAACTTTTACGAAGCGTTGGGTAACCTAAAGGGAGTCGACGTACACACGGCCTCTCTTACATTCCGTACGGTAACCACCCGCGGTTTCGTAAGCAGTGGTAATAGCCGTTTGACACAATTGATGGATGGAATGGACAACCAGGCTCCCGGTCTGAACTTTGCCGTAGGTAGCATGGTAGGCCCCTCAGATCTTGATGTAGAAAGTGTAGAGGTTCTCTCCGGTGCTTCTTCTGTACTCTATGGTTCGGGTGGTATGAACGGAACCGTTCTGATCAACACCAAAAATCCTTTCAAATACCAGGGTCTCAGCTATAATATCAAACAGGGAATGATGCATGTCGACCAAAAGCAGCGCCCTGCAGCACCCTTCTATGATTGGTCTTTCCGTTGGGCCAAGGCTTATAAAAATAAACTAGCCATCAAACTGGCAGCTTCTATGGTCAAAGGATCCGATTGGGAGGCCGAAGATTATCGCAACAAGACCCAGATCGGTATTCTTAGTGCAGTTGCTCCCGGAAACCGTACCAGCGATCCCGGTTACAATGGAATCAACATGTATGGTGATGAGACAGCTGCCAATATGAATGCGTTTGCCTTCTTTGTTCAGCAGTCTACCCGCAGCGGTATTCTGGCTGCAACGGGCGGTTTGCTCGATGTGGTGGCCCAAGCCAACAATTATTTTACCGCCATTGGTAACCCTATGTATCCAACCAATGCACAGATCGGTGGATTTCTGGGGTTGTTCCCGGCTCCGCTGCAGCCCACCATTCAAAATATGATGCCTTTTTACATCGGGCTTCGCAATAATTATTTTGGGGGAACCACCGTTAGCCGTACCGGATACGAAGAGCAACTTCTTGTCGATTACGGAACGCTCAACGCGCGTATTAACGGAGGTATCCATTACAAGTTTACCGACAACCTCGAACTGTCCTTAAATAGCTACATAGGTTTTGGAACTACCGTCTATACCGGTGCCGATCGTTATTCGCTTCGTAACCTGAGCATGGGTCAGCACAAACTGGAACTGCGTCACAAGAACTGGTTCGTACGTGCTTACACCACGCAAGAGAATGCCGGACAATCTTACAACGCCTCGGCGCTGGGGGCCTTTCTTAACGAGGCCGCTCGCCCTAGTGCGCAGTGGTTCCCTACGTATATCGGAACTTTCTCTGAAGGACGCCGTTTGAATGGGGTACAGGCCAGCGACTTTCAACTGCATCAGGTGGCTCGTGCTTCTGCCGATGCCAATCGTTTAATTCCCGGAACCAAAGCCTACGCTGATGCCATGAATCAGATCAAGCGTACGCCTATCAGCAAGGGCGGTGCCCTTTTCTTGGACAAGACCGACCTTTGGAGTACCGAGGCCCAGTTCAACGTCTCTGACATGGCCGGTTTCTCCGACAAAGTAGAAATGATGGTCGGTACCAACTGGAAGCACTATGTGCTCAACTCTCAGGGTACGCTCTTTGCCGATACCGCTCAGTTGATCACCATCAACGAATATGGCGGATACATGCAACTTAAAAAGAAAATGTTCGATGACGGCCTTACGCTTTCTGCTTCGGGTCGCTATGATAAGCAGACCAACTTCAAAGGACGTTTTACGCCCCGTTTGTCTGCGGTTATCAAAGTCGCAAAAGATAATTTTCTGCGGTTGTCTTACCAGACTTCTTATCGCTTTCCGACCAACCAAAACCAGTATATCAGCTTAGTGACCGGTTCGGGTGTGCTGATGGGTTGTTTGCCTCAGTTTCAGGATTATTACAAGTTGAATTCTACTCGTCCCGGATATACGGCAGCCAGTGTATTGGCTTACCGTGCCGGAACGCTGGGCGACTCCTCTCGTTTGGTCAGGGCTAAGTTTCAAGAAGTAAGACCTGAGACCGTCAAGTCGTACGAGGTAGGTTACAAGGGCGTAATCGGCAAGAAATTGCTGGTCGATGGTTATGTGTATTATAGTCGCTACCAAGACTTCTTGGTAGGTGTAGCCCTCGTGCAATCTCGTACCGGTGCCAATACTGATCTGTATTCTCCTTTCAGCAGCACTAACCTCTCTTACGTTCAAAATTCTACACAAGATGTTACCACCACCGGTTGGGGTCTCGGATTCGAATACCAGTGGATCAAGCGTTATGTACTTTATGGAAACGTTTTCTC
>CAZZLP010000246.1:0-2613 GCA_964654705.1 uncultured Chitinophaga sp. | reverse complement strand
GGTAGTATACCCACGGCCGTGCTGGTAAGTCGAAAATTTTTCGCAATCGACATCAGAGACTACGGAAGTGGTAACGCAGGGGCTACCAACGTATACCGGGTGCTGGGAGCCAAGTGGGGTACCTTGGTCATGATCGCTGATATGCTTAAGGGCGTACTTGCGGTTCAGCTGGCCTTGTTACTACCCGACTACGCCAACACAGAAATGGCATTTGAGAACCTTCAGACCCTGCTGGGACTGGCCGCCGTTCTGGGACATATTTTTCCGGTTTGGGCCGATTTTAAGGGAGGTAAGGGTGTGGCTACGATCTTTGGTATGATCTTGGGCATCTCTCCGCTTACTGCCGTAGGATGTGTAACGATATTCTCGCTGGTACTTTTTCTGACGCGCTTTGTATCGCTGAGCAGTATCCTGGCCGGTATTAGTTTTCCGGTCTTTATTTTGGTCGTTTTTAATGTGGATAATCCGCTGTATCGTGTTTTTGCCATTACCGTCGCCCTTCTAATATTACTGACCCACCAGAAAAATATCGGCCGTTTACTAAAGGGTACAGAAGGGAAGCTTCCTATTCTTAAAAATCGCGATCGCCGTCGCCAGCAGCGCAATAAACAGCGTTAATTCAACCTGTTGATTTTCAGTATTTATTTACGACATTCTATATTTTTCTAGTAGATTTTTCAAGCTTTTTCGACCGCTTTTAGCCTAAAATGAGCTAACTTTACCCTCCTGCTAAAGTTTTGCCTATGTCACTAACCTTGTTTGATAAGCTACAGTTGGCCGATGAAAAAAATCTCCTGATTCAGGGCCTCCCTTCTTCTATTGAAAAGCAATTCAGCAAGCTTTCTTTTGCCAAGAACATGACTCCCCTCCTCAAAAGCAGGAAGATCGATTTCGCATTGGTCTTTGCTGTTAACGAGAACCAACTTAATGGTATTCTGATAGATGTGATGCCTTCCTTAAAGGAAAATTCTAAGTTCTGGGTGGCTTATCCCAAGAGCACTTCTAAGATCGTGACCGACCTTAACCGAGAGACCAGCTGGAATAAGCTGACCGGTGGTGGTTACGAGAGCATTGAAAGGGTAGAGCTTGACCACGTATGGAGTGCCTTGCGTTTTACTCGCTGCGAGGTGGCCGTGGCTAGCGAATAATGACGCTTCCGGACTGTTTTCCCAACGCAATTTCCATTTGCTTTAGATGATCGTGTGTCTGTAATAGCACGCTAAATTCTTCTGCACTGTGCTGTTTTTCCAGGTCTTGCTGGTTTTCGAGTAGCATTCTTCTGATCTTTCTGAGTTTAAGATAATGAATGGCCGATAAGATCGCTTCGGCCGATCGGTCTTCTTCGGCCTTTAAAAATTGCTGCAAATTGCTTTCTTGTCCGGCAGCAAGGGTCGAAATGAACTGGTCGTAGTCTTGTTCGAACAATCGTGACTGGTACCCGGTTTGCTGACTAAACTCAGTTTTCCAGCGGGCACTTTCTTCGTGCGGAAACTGAATAAGAGATACAGCCAGGGTGCTGAGCTGCTGATCGGGGTGTTGCAAGAAGAAGTGGGGGCCTTTGATGTTTTCGCCTTGCGAGAGCAGCTGTCGGTAGGCCAAAAACAATTTTTTGACCTCCTCGCTTTCTAACATGCTTTCATCGGCGATCTCTTCTAAGATAAAATCGCTGACACGTTGCGCTTCGTTCCAGTTACGATGACCGAATTCGAGCAAGATGCGAGCCACCTCTTTTTCTTGTAATTCGTCTTTGAAAAGCAAATGAAACGTGGCGTCATCAAAATCGGCAGCGGCCGATTTTTGTGCATTCTCTTCGATGACCACCGAAGAGAGAGGGGCTGTCTTGCGCTCTTGCGCCTGAATTCGGTCGCGAATGTATTTATTGACCAGTGCATGCAAACCCGCTTCATCGATCTTTAATACCGTGGCGCACTGTTTGATGTAATCTTGTTGTTTGGTAAAATCCTCGGCCTTGTTGATACGCGAAATGGTCTCTGCCATCCGGTTGACCACGGCCGCTTTTTTACCCGCATCGCCAGCCGCATCTCGCAGGGCCACTTCGAGTTGAAAAAGGATGACGTCCTTTTTGTTTTGTTGTACGAACTCCCGAAAGGCCGTAGCGCCCACTTTGTTTACATAGCTGTCCGGATCTTCTCCGTCGGGGATCAGCACCAGCTGTACTTGTAATCCCTCTTCGAGGGCCAGGTCGAGACCCCGCAACGCTGCTTTTATACCAGCCGCATCTCCATCGTAAATAATGGTCAGATTCTTGGTATATTTTTTAACTAGTCTTAATTGGTCGGAGGTCAGTGCGGTACCGCCCGAGGCCACTACATTTTCAATACCCGATTGATGCAGCGATAGCACATCGGTATAACCTTCGACCAGCAGGCATTCATTGGCCTTATCGATGGCCTGACGGGCAAAGTAAGAACCATACAAGACCTTACTTTTTACATAGATCTCGTTTTCGGGGGTATTGATATACTTGGGGGCCGTATCGTTTTTCTTGAGCGTTCTGGCACCAAAACCCAACACTTTTCCACTGTGGTTGTGAATCGGAAAAATAACCCGGCCTCGATAGTTATCGCTTAACTGGTCGTAGCGATTGGCCAC
>CAZZLP010000245.1:0-2627 GCA_964654705.1 uncultured Chitinophaga sp. | reverse complement strand
TCTATTTACAATACATCTCTATCAAACAAACATTTAATAGTATAGTTATGAAAACAAAATATTTTTTGACCCTTCTTATGGGTATTTCCATATGCATCACCACCGTAACGGCACAGACGATTACCGAGCGTTTTCAGGTATCCGGTAATTGTGGAATGTGCAAGTCCAAGATCGAAAAAGCAGCCAAAGAGGCCGGAGCTACTGCCGCCACTTGGAACGAAGACAGCAAAGAGCTGGTAGTGCGATTTGCCAGTGGCAGCAGCAGTGTTACACAGATTCAACAAAAGATCGCCGAAGTGGGTTATGATAATGCAGGTGCGCGTGCCACCGATGCGGCCTACGACAAGTTGCATGGTTGTTGCAAATACGAGCGTACGGCGGCCAATAAGCCTGCCTGCTGCAAGGGAGGCACTTGTACCGAAGCAAAGACCAAGGACTGTTGCAAGGATGGTAAATGTTCGGCTTCTTCAGAAAAAGCGGATTGTTGCCAAGGCGAAAAGTGCAAAAAAGATGACAAAGGCAACAAAAGCTGTTGCGCAAAATCTTAATTGATCTTATGTTAAAAAGATTATTGTTACTGCTGCTCCTGTTCGGGGGGCAGCAGTACTGCTTTGCGCAGTTTGGTCGTGCTAAGTTGCAGGCCACCGGGCTAACCTGTGCACTTTGCAGTAAAGCCATCCACCAGGCCATCGAAAAGTTGCCTTTTGTACAACAGGTAAGTGCACAGTTGGCGGAGTCTGCCTTTGAAATCGTGATGAAGCCGGGAGCGTCCGCAGACCCTGCACAAATTCGAACTGCGGTAGAGGAGGCGGGGTTTTTTATCGGGGCCTTATACCTGACACGCGAAGAGGCCTCGCCCTTGCTAGGACTCCAAACGCCGCACAAAGAAGGGAGCAGCTACTTTAGCGTAGTGCAATTGGCAGGAGCCCGTGAGGGTACGACCTATCAGGTAATTCAAGAACATTTTTTGACCGAGAAGGCCTTCGCTAAGATCAGTAAGGGTACACTTGGCGCTGTGTTGCGCCAACAGCCGACCGCCATAGAGGGAGCTCCCGTATTTTATCTTAAAAGTTTATAAGGATGCAAGAAAGCAGCCCGCAGTTGTCGACATCGCGCCGTAAGGCGGTGACCCTTGTTATCGCTGTCACGATCTTATCATCTTTATTTTCTTTACTCGAGGCACAGCCTCATTTTCAGCAACCTGCCCCCACATTGGTATTGCCCGATCGGACAGGAAGAAAAGTTGACCTGCTTTCGTACCGAAATCACTATGTGTTGGTAGATTTCTGGGCCTCGTGGTGCCCGCCTTGCCGGGTGTTTAATCGAACATTGGTTAAGTTACATAGGCGCTTTCACCCCCAGGGTTTTGAGGTAGTGAGTGTCTCACTCGATGAAGACAAGAAGGCCTGGCACCGTGCCATAAAAACCGATCGGCTGCTGTGGACGCAACTCATCGATACCAGCGCCTGGAATTCAAAAGTGGCCAATGCCTGGGATGTACTCACCGTTCCCAATAGTTTTCTGCTCGATCCCGAAGGAAATATCATTGCCAGAAATCTGCATGGCGATGCATTGGAAAAAAAGATCGAAGAGCTGTATAAAAAGCAACGACCATGAGAATGCAAGGTGGGCTGCTGCTGTTCTTTATTCTGACTGACGTTGTTCGCAGCGCGGCGCAAGAGCTCTATGTTTTTACGGAGCCTGCTTCGGTTATGCCCGCCCGTTCGCTAACGCTTCGCTCTCGTACGCATATGATGGGCCCCAATGCCATGTACGACCGCTTTACCTTTCGGAATGGTATACAACTGGTGGCAGGTCTTACCAAGCGTTGGACAATGCGTGTCGGAGGAAATTGGGGAAACATGCAAACCTATAGGGTCAAGCCGGAGTCGTTCGGTGTCTATTCTCGTTACCGATTACTTTCTGTAGATGAGGTACACCGTCATTTTCGATTGGCAGCCTTTTTGGAAGGCGCCTACACGGCAGCGCCTTTTCGGCATGATGAGGTGTCGCTGATGGGAGATAAGTCCGGTATTGAGGCCGGGCTCATTGCCACCCAACTGCGCCATAAACTGGCGCTGTCTTTATCGGCCTCTCATACGCAAGTATTGCACTACTCCAGAAAAAATGCCGGATGGTTTGGCCCGGCCCGCACGTTTCAGACCCTGCAGTTTAGCGGCTCGGGAGGATATCTTCTTTTTCCACGTGCGTACAAAGATTATCGCCAGACGAACCTGAATCTGTATGCCGAGTTACTCGCTCAGCGTTCGCTTGATAATGGAACGTTTTATTTCGATCTGGCCCCGGCCTTGCAGTTGATCTTTTCGAGTCGTACAAAATTGAATCTCGGGTATCGTTTTCAACTGAACGGAACCATGGACCGGATGGACGAGAGAAGTTGGCTGCTAACGCTCGAAACGACCTGGCTGGGATTTTTCAAGAAAAGCCATTAGCGTTTTGTAAAGGCGGCAAAGCGAAAGGATAATCCCAGCGCTATGTAGTTATCTAGGGCTTGCTCGGAGAGGCCAACCCCGGCCGAGAGATCGAGTTTAAGATGATCATTTACATAGTAGGCAATACCCCCATCTACCGCATGGGCCGGTTTTTCTCCCCGCACGATACTCCCA
>CAZZLP010000244.1:0-2633 GCA_964654705.1 uncultured Chitinophaga sp. | reverse complement strand
ACCTCCGTGAAGGCCGTGCCATTATAGGCAAGCGGGCTCCCATCGAATTCAACGCCGCAGAAAAAGGCTACTACTATTACGACCCCTATTTTAAACTAGACGGGATACAGCTTGACGAAGAGGAGTGGAATTCGCTGCGAGATGCCGCTACCCTTCTGGGCAGATACAAAGAGCTGCCGGTATTTGCACACTTCAAATCAGCCATTGAGCGAATCGACAGTGCCTTTGAGCTGGGGCTCGATGCCGGCGATACCTCGATAGAAAAGTTCATCCGCTTCGAAAAAGGCAATTCTACGGCCGGCTATCAATGGATCTATGATATTTATTATGCTACCAGAGAATCGTATCTCATAGAATTCCGATACGAGAATGTCTATAAAAAGGAGAAGCGCAAGCACCGAGCTATTCCCTACTTATTAAAAGAATACCGTAACCGCTGGTACATGGTAGTGTGGTCGCTCGAAAAAGAAATCTTTGCTACCTACTCCCTAGACCGCATACTCGACCTGCAAATTGTAAAAGAACCTCAAAAGAAAAGAACCGATTTTGATGCCGATAAGTTCTTTGCAGATTCAGTGGGTGTATTTGCGCCCAAAGGCAAGCCCCAAAAAGTAAGACTACTTATTTTGCCCCCTTTCGACCGACTTGTTCAACTTGATCCCATTCACCCCTCTCAAAAGATGGTCAAAGGGGCCAAAGAGGGTATCCGAATGGAGCTCACCGTGCATATTACACCCGAGTTAAAAAACAGCATTCTCTCCATGGGGCCTCACTGCAAAGTGGAGAGCCCAGAAGCACTATGCACAGAGATAAAGAGTCTCATCAATTCGATGAAAAAGCTTTACTAGACGGTCGTCTTGCCACACGCAGCTTCTTTATTCGTACCCGCACACCTGGGTCAAGATAGAACCCTATCCCTGCTCCTTTAGCCGCAAAGTGAATTTCATGAGCGATATAAACGAGCTGCTGGTTAACTCTAAAAAACCAGTATCCATTGGCCTCTCGAACCTCCAGCACTGCCGTTTGGGATAGTGTGCCAATATCTATAAATGGGTCATAAAAGCGGTGAAAGACTGGTCGATGATTTCTTTCAAAATGAATAATTGAACACCCTTTACCAGCTGCAGAGAGGCAAAATCGATTTAGCTGACTCATTTTAGTATCAAAACCCCAGATAAGCCCCACCTGGCCTACTCCTGAATCACTCTCGATCTCAAGCTTACACTTTATTGCGATACCCTTTAAAGATGTAAGGTCTGGGAACAAAGAAAAATGATGCCACCTATCCTTGTCTTTATTATTTAATAGATAGCCGCCAGAGGTGAGCATTGCCGTTTCCTTATCGGAGTCGACGATCTCCCAACCGTAGCGATTGTCAATAAAATCGTCTTTGATAATATGTTCGGCGGGTGTGCTAGATAGGTTTTTCATTTTCAACATTTTTTGATTGTAAAATAGAGATTAGGGCAATTTCGTGAGCGATACTTCCCATCATACAAAAGACCAAGATGGTAGAGAGATTCTGAGCAATAAAGAAAGCGCCGTTTTTCATCACATAGTCTTGTAAGAACTCCCCGGCAATTAGTTTTATCTTCTCTATACGAAGTCTATCAAGTGGAGCATCGATGGGAATCCAGTTGTTTTTTCGGCTCTCCTCCTTCATCCTGTTAATAACATTGATGTCTTCCCATGAGTCCAGCTTCATTAGCTGATTTTCAAAAACTCCCCCCGGCAGTACCTTATTAATTAACTGTAAAGGGCAATAGATCAACTCAAAGTCATAGCCGTCTTGCTCGGCTTCCCTGAATTTCTCAATAAATGGTTTGAGGGCATCATAGTTGACCTCATTTCTGGTAAGCTGGGCGGCGTGTTGCACCCAACTTTCATTTAATTCTTGGCAGTAGCTTGCTACAAGCTGTTGTATTGATATTTCCATACCACAAACCTAGAGTCAGGGTGCTCCGCGAGTCGGAGCAATAAAAACTTTTTAGTACTCCGATTGGCGGAGTAGCGCCACTCGACCTTGCACCCATAATCAACGGAACTACTATGACATGGAGACCCATTGACGACAGCCAGCCAGAACCTCAAAACAATGAGATGATATGGACCGAGCTAGCCAGTAAAGCAGAGCATAACGAAGGGCAAAGCCTCTTTCATTGCCGCTACGTATCTAAATATGAATTCGAAAAAGGCGGATGGATAAATATTGATGGGGACACCTACCTCGAAAATGCCGACACCTTTGAGCAGCTCGAATTGATCAGTGCCATTGGAATACCCTACTCCCCTTTTAGACATTACTTTAAAAAGCCCGGAGAGCTAAAGCAGTTTGTGCTGCTGTTTCCGAGAATCCCCAAGTACTGGAAATCCTTTCACTTGGTAGAGAGAGCAGGCTCCGGCAGCTTTCGGGTGCGAGACATTGTACGCAATAATCAAGGAGTATATCATATTCAATTAACGTAATTAATACTACTACATATGAAAAGCACGTTTGAATTACGGTCTGCGTTCGACCGCCTGCTTCAGGAACTCCCTGAGCAAACCCGCCAGGAACTATCCATCGAGTACGGCTTTGCCAGCCCCCTGCATGGATTAATTGATGTGGTGATCAGAAAAGGTGGTCAGTGCAT
>CAZZLP010000243.1:0-2634 GCA_964654705.1 uncultured Chitinophaga sp. | reverse complement strand
TGTGTTAGAGAATCCATTTTTCTATATACTGTCCGCGTCTGCCACCACTTGCAGGCTGCGAAAGTCGCGCTGCCCTGTTAACGCTACGATATTTTCTTTGATCGCTCGCTTACATTGCGCAAGCAGCGGTCCGCGTCTTGGTAATTTTAACAAGAGCTCGGTGCGGTATTGGTTACGAACCCTGGGTACCACAGCAGGGGCAGGACCCGCCATATAACTACCATACTGTTTTGCGAAAGAAGCAGCGAAGGCCTGCGCCGCAGCCATACTGACCGGCTGTATACTATGACGAAAACTCAGCAAGATCAAGCGGCTAAAAGGGGGATAAAAAAACTCCTCGCGCTTGGTAATCTCTTCTTCGTAAAAAGCACGGTAATCGTGTGTGGTCACGAACCCAAGCACAGGATGCTTTGGTTGAGAGGTTTGAACAATGACCTCTCCGGTCTGTTTTTTTCGGCCAGCCCTGCCGCTGACCTGCTCCATCAATTGAAAAGCCCTTTCATGTACCCTGAAATCGGTAAAATGTAACAAACCATCAGCATCCAATATGCCTACCAGATCTACACGGTCCACATCCAGGCCCTTTACCACCATCTGAGTTCCTACCAAAACATCGATCTGCCCCTGTTCGAATGCACGAACGAGTTGCTCATGCGACTGCTTGCCGCGTATGGCATCCACATCCATCCGTGCCACCCGAACTGATGGGAACAATTGCTGCAATTCTTCTTCAATTAGTTCTGTGCCAAAGTTTCGCTGGGTAAAATCATGTCCTCCGCAACCTGTACAACGAGATACGACCGGGTAACCAGAACCGCAATAATGACAAAGCAATTGCTGTCTTCGCTTATGCAGCGTTAACGAAACATCGCAGTGACGGCAAGAAGGTACCCATCCGCACTGTGAGCAAACCTGGTAAGGAACATACCCTCTGCGGTTTTGAAATAAGATGATCTGCCGACCTTCGGAAAGGACCCTTTCTATGGCGCGCACCAGTGCCGGTGTAAGAAATCCGCCTGCCTTGTCTTTGGCGGGCACCGCGCGGGTATCGATGATACGAAGCGGAGGTAAGGCCACATCGGCATAGCGCTGTGTTAGGGTTACCAACCCGTATTTTTGGGTCAGGGCCTGATAATAAGTCTCCACCGAAGGGGTGGCGCTGCCCAGTAACACCTTGGCCTTTACCAGCGAGGCCAAGTAAATGGCGGCATCCCTTCCATGATAGCGGGGAGAGGGCTCTTGTTGTTTATAAGAAGGATCATGCTCCTCATCACAAATAATCAATCCCAATTTTTTGAAAGGCAAAAAAACCGCAGACCGTGCCCCCAGCAAGATTGTAAGTTGACCACTGGCTACTTTTTGCCAAAGCTCGGCCCTTTCTTGCTGCGAAAATTTGGAATGATACACCCCTACTTGTCCGCCAAAGCACTGTTGCAGTCTTCGTACGATCTGCGCGGTTAGGGCGATCTCCGGTAACATATACAAGACCTGCTCTCCGCGGTGCAGGGCCTCACTGATTAACTGAATATAGATATGTGTTTTACCACTGGCAGTAACCCCGTGCAGCAAACAAACCAACTGGCTTTGCCAGCTTTCCTTTATCTGGTCTGTCGCAGCTTGCTGCAAAGAGGTCATTGCAAAATCGATGGTATGAATAACTGGCTTATAAGCGAGTCGATCTACTTGCTTCTGATAAACGACCAGTACTTCTTTTTCAATAAGGGCGTTAAGCAAGGCAGCCGTTGCACCCACTCGTTTTAACAAGGCAGCGACCGCTACCTCCTGCTGTTGCCGGCTAAGCTCGATATAGGCCAGCAATAAGGTCAACTGCCGGGGAGCACCCTTCCAGCCATTCAAGCACTCCGCTAACTTTTCTTCTTTGGCATAGGTCGAATGCAAGGCAACGAACCGCTCGAGCCTGGGCTGTAGCGTCGTGTCGTTCTCTGTGCCACTGGTTCGAAAAGGAGCCGGCAACGCTGCCGCCATCACCTCTCCCTCTGTACACAAGTAGTAGTCGGCTATCCACTCCCATAAACGTAAGGTATGGGCACTTACAAAGGGCGTATCGTCCAGTAACCGAATGATCTCTTTTACACGTAATGCGGCAGGAGCTTCGGTGCCGATCGACCGGATGACCCCAACGTGTTTTTTATTTTTTCCGAGATGAACCAACACCCGCTGACCGGGCAAGAGTTGTTCTTGTAAATGGGACGGTACCAGCCAGGTATAGTTTTGAGGAAGGGCAGCCGGTACGATCACCACTGCGTATTGCTTGCTATGAATGGTCCCAGTCATCATCAACACACTAATGTAACAAGATTTCAGCTCTTGACCGGTGATCCGATCCAGGCAGCCTTGTAAGCGATCAATTTTTGATGCATGACCGCGTAGACATCGTCGCGAAGGCGGGCGATCTCGTCCACCCCGTAACTCTCGACCGAAATTTCATCGAGGTAGATGGCCCTGCTGATCCCGGGAGCCAACGAGGCCAGCCGGCTGTAGTGCATACGATGAAATCCATCTAAAAATAAAATGGGTTTGATGGGCGTGCGGGTTTCAAGGGCTACGCGAAAGGCCCCATCATAAAAAGATTTCAAAGGCTGATCGCCCATATTAAAAGTGCCTTCGGGAAAA
>CAZZLP010000242.1:0-2641 GCA_964654705.1 uncultured Chitinophaga sp. | reverse complement strand
GACCGGGCTTCTTTTTTTACAAGCTGTTATTACCGCACAACAGTTCGGTGGAAACCCTGCCCGCCAGAAGTGGAGACAGCTTTCTACCGATACCGTTCGTATAATTTATGCGCCCGGGCTGGACAGTCAGGCGCAGCGAGCGGCCTCCTTGATACACCGCTTGGCCGCTCTCCGTTCGAATCGATTGGGTACAACGATCAAACCGATCGACATCGTGCTGCAGCAAAGCTCCGTTATCTCGAATGCCTATGTGCAGCTGGGCCCATTCAGAAGCGAGTGGATGCTGATGCCCGATCTCAATAATTTCGGCAGCGGTATAATGGGGTGGAGCGATTTGCTGGCCTTGCATGAATACCGGCATGTGGAGCAGCTCAATAACATGAACAGGGGGCTCAGTAAAGCAGCCCGCCTCTTATTTGGCCAGCAAGGATATGACCTGGCCATCAATGCGGCGGTGCCCAACTGGTTCTTCGAAGGCGATGCTACCTGGCAAGAATCTGCACTGAGTGTGCAGGGAAGGGGCCGATTGCCGCACTTCTTAAATGCTTATCCGGCCCTGTGGCAGGATGAAAAAAAGTATTCGTGGCTAAAACTTCGCAATGGCTCGTTAAAGGATGTTGTTCCCAATCACTATGAATTGGGGTATCTGCTCGTCAATTACGGGGTGGCTACCTACGGAGAAGCATTCTGGCCCTCTGTTATAAAGCGTGCTGTTTCTTTTTCGTCTCTGCTGTATCCCTTTCAAAATGCCTTGGCTAAAACAGCGGATCTTTCTTACGCGCAATTCAGAAAAAATGCATTTGACTGGTATAAGAAGCGACAGCCTGCCCTCGGAGCTACGGTACCCTCTTGGTTAGTCAAGACGCAAAAACACTATGCCACCGATTGGCAATATCCCTATTGGGTGGGAGGCGATACGATCTTGGCACAAAAAAGCAGTCGGATCCATCGTCCGGGTTTTTACCTTGTAATCGGTAACCGGGAGCATTTGTTGCGCACCCGCGATATTTCGCTTGATGAACCTTTTGGGTATCGCAACGGAAAACTGGTCTATGCCTCGTATCAGAAAGATCCTCGCCGCGATTGGGTCAGTTACAGTTCACTTCGGTTGCTCGATGTGCGTACCGGCAAACAAACGCCACTGACCCGTCGTACACGTTACTTTACCCCCGATATAGCCCCGCAACTCGACAAGGTGATCGCCGTCAAGTTGACGGAGTCTGGTAAGGCTTCGCTCGATCTGCTCTCTGCCACCGATGGAAGGCTGCTTTCTTCTTTTACCTCTCCATCTGGATATTTGTATACCGACCCTAAGTTCTTATCGGATAGCGTTGTGGTAACGGCCGCTCGTAACCAGCAAGGCGCCATGGCCCTGTTACGTCTTTCACTGGTTACCGGCCACGAAGAAGTGTTGATTCCCTTCATGCCCTTTTCGCTCGGATTTCTGTGCCCGATCAATGGGTTGGTCTATTTTACCGCTGGTTTTTTTGGAAATGATGATGTCTATTGTTACCAGACCGCCGATCATACGCTTTGGAAGGTGAGCGAAGGAGGGCTCGGAAAATACAACGTGCATGCCAGTACCGATAAACTCTATTGGGCTGAGCCTACGGCCGAGGGCTCGCAGATCAGGGTGGTCGACAATCAAAGAGCTCTTTGGAAGCCGATCGATATAGCTACGCTGCTGACCAGTACTCCCTACACCGTAGCCGGCCCGATATGGAAAGGGTCCTCTTTTTTATCGGACTTTATCGCTTCGCGCCATCCCGCAGATACGATCGCTTCGACGCGCTATAAAAAAGCGACCCGTCTGGTCAACATTCATAGCTGGCGTCCGGATTATCAGGATCCTCTTTTTCGGTTTGCCTTGTTTGGTGAAAATGTGCTCAACACGCTGCAAACCGAATTTTCCTACGAGTACAACGAGAATGAAAGAAGCCACACCGTTGGGGCCTCTGCCACTTATGGCGCTTGGTTTCCACAGTTGACACTTGGTACCAATTATACTTTCGAAAGATCTGCCGTAGTACGAGGAATAAAAAGGGCTTGGTCTCAGCTCGATACCCGCGTGGGGGTCTCGTTACCCTTGTTCGATGTAAACGGAAGAACGTATCGAAGCATTGATATGGGTAGCTTCTTCGTGTTACGAAGCGACCAGTATAAAGGGCCTTACCGAGATACCTTGGGGGTGGTCAATTTCAGTTACCTGATGCACAGCGCACAGTTCGCATTCCAGACTCAGCAGGCCCCGCAACATGTCTTTCCCCGCTGGGGAGTGAACGGGTCTGTGTTGGGGCAGCACAGCGTTTCTTCTTTTAAAGGCAGACAGCTCAACGCTCGCCTCAATATCTTTTTGCCCGGTCTCTCGCACCGTCATCACCTGGTCTTGCAAGGGGCCTGGCAAGAGCGAGACACCTTGGGTCAGCTGAGTTTTGGTAACCGACTGCCCTATAGCAGGGGCTATTCCGGGCGTAATTTTAGCCGAATGTGGAAGGCGGGGATCAACTATCATTTTCCGCTGTGGCTCCCTGATGTGGGAGTGGCCAGTATTCTTTATGTAAACCGGATCAGGGCTAATATTTTCTATGATTATACGCTGGTCTATTCCAGAAACAAACAACAAACAGCCCCGCAGCGCAGT
>CAZZLP010000241.1:0-2661 GCA_964654705.1 uncultured Chitinophaga sp. | reverse complement strand
AGGCTCCCTTTAATGCCACTCGCGTTTTGCAGGTGGCTAACCGAACAACATCGCCATCTTGCAGTAATAAGTTTTTGGAAAGATCGCCCCGAAATAGAAAATCATACAGATCAAAATCGACCAATTGTTTTCCGTTGCGTACCAGTTGAATACTGCGAAGGGAACCCATATTGGTAGGACCGCCAGATAAATAAAGGGCATTCATTAAAGTAGAGAGAGAAGAGACCGTTACCGTTCCCGGCCGCTTAACTTCGCCAATAAGGGTGACCCGAATGCTTCTGATCTGCCCCAGCGATACTTGTACCTGCACCGCTCCGCTTTTGATGCCAGGATAAATCTTGGAGAGTGCCGATTTGATAGCCGCTGTAGCGGTCTCGACAGAAACGCCTCCGATCTTTATGGGGCCGTAGTTGGGATAACGAATATATCCTTCGGGGCTAACGCGTAATTTTTGCGTAAGGTCAGACACCCCAAACACGTCTATGATGAGCTGATCGCCGGCGCCCAAGACATAATTTTGGGGTGTGGCAATGGAAAGGTCGGGGGCAAAGCTGAGGTCTTCGTTCTCGAAAAGGTCAGCGCCAAATATGCTGAGTGCCGTAGAGGCACTATCCATTTCTCTGCTGCGATACGGCCTTGTATTACCGATGCCAGTGCGCCGTGAATCGTATACATCTGCGTTGATCAGCCCTTCTTTATTGATGATACCCGCTGCTCCCGCCCGTAGTTGCTCCAGGCGCTTTTTTAACGCTGGAAGTTGAGAAGGGGTAAATCCCAGCTCGTTAGCACGGGCCTCTAGTTGAGAAGGCTTGACCATTTTTTCGGTTCCTATACCAAAGAGTTGAATAAGTTGTTGATCGGTAAAGGGAATGGAATTCGATGAGAACTGAGCATAAGAAAAGAAACTCGCACCTGTTAGAGCCAGAGTAAAAATGAGCTTATAAAAAATTAACTTCATGAAGCCATTACATTTTTATACCACCGGCGGATCAGGATAAAGCCAAAGCAGAGAAAAGAAGCGAGGAAAAAGCCAGCTAGCGTATAGAGAAGCTTACTTTTTTCATCTGGCTTTATTGGGGAAAAGGGATAATCAATTAAGTAAAGCTGTGATGCATTAGAAGCCGATTGCCCCATAAATAAAAAGGTCTCTAAATTCTTTTGCGCCTCACCATACATGGTAAGTAAAATCTGTTCTTTGACAGCCAGTGACTTAAGATCTACTTTATCTTCGTTTAGAAGTAGCCCCATCGATTGGTCGGTGCGGCGAGCCAGGGCTCTACGAACACCATTGAGCTCTGATTGAATACTATCCACCTTTTTCGTGAGCAACTCTACGTTCATGTTAGCCGTTTCGGAAGACTGCTCGCGCATAAAAAGTTTTAACTCATCGTAAATAAGCCGGTTAACTTCGATGGCAAATTCCTCATTGGGGTGAGTAACGGTAAGAGAAATAATACCGGTCTTTTTGTCAAATGTTTTAGTTACCAGCTCTTCCTGATCGCTGATAAAAGCAGCTAATACAGATTTGAAGGCCTTGCGCTGCGGAAAATTGAACAGTTGAGATATTGTATCAGTGGCTGTAAAGCGTGCCTTAGCCAAAACCGTGTCTTTGTTCCAGGCTGTTTGTAAGTCTTTATTAAGAGCAACAAAATGATTGATGACCAGATCGGATTTACCGGCTATCTGAACAGTACTCAATAGCACTTTGCCCATGACCCGCTCAGAACCGATCACCGCCACCGTACGGTCCAGCGAGCTACCACCACCGCCCCCTAATAGAGAGCTTAGATTACCCAATGAGCCACTGAGACCTGAAGTACCTCCCTCTTTGACCAAAAACTTGCTTTCGGCTTTGTAAACGGGCTTGTTAGAATATGCTAAATAGAAACCCAAACCTGCGCCGATAGACCCGAGTAGTAAAATGGTTAAGCTATTTTTATAAAGTAGCGAAAACCAAGACTGTACAATCTTGATTAGATCTTTAAGGCTGATCTCATCGTCGTTCACCGGTAGCGCTGGCGACTGGCTCATCAATAGATTGGTTTACAAATATTTGGGATAAGGTCCTTGTTCTGATTAGACCATAAAGCTACTGAAATGCCCTGAAATAGTAAACTGAAACCTCGGAAAGGATTAAAAATTGATGACCATCTGGTCAGAGGCAATGTGTACCGTTCGTGCTTTACCGGATACAGTTACTTTAACCCCATTGATAATGAATTGATAGGACTCCGTTTTCACCGAAACGGGAAGTTGCTGGAACTTTTCATTCGGTAGGTTTGCTTGAACGCTTTGCTGCTGCGCCTTTGGCTTGCGTCCGCGCTTTCCTTTTGGAATGGCAGCGCCCTCTCTGGCAGAGCGAGTTTTGTAATTATAAACAGTGGCCACTGAAATATTATAATCGGAGGCAATTTGGCGAACATCTTTACCCTCGGCCAATAACTTGATAATTTCAGTCACTTTTTCTTTACTCATTCTCTTTTTTCTCATATTTATTAGCGTTTACTCTTAGGCGTAAAGTTAGAAAATAATTAGAAAAGTTATGAATAGTGTGGACCACACTAATTATAGAGCATAATTTCTATGATAATGAGATAGTTGAAAGATTGTACGCACCATTTTACGCACGATTTAGCGATTCTCAGAAGTGCAGAATTAACA
>CAZZLP010000240.1:0-2686 GCA_964654705.1 uncultured Chitinophaga sp. | reverse complement strand
AGATGGCCCTGCTGCCTTACGTAACAGATCTTTTAAAATAACCTCACCCTAATTCCCTTCCCGGAAGACAGCCCACCAGGGCTGGGTTGGTGAACAAAAGAAACATCATGGAAATTATTTTATTACAAGACATCGATAACTTGGGAGCCGCCAACGAGGTGGTCAAAGTAAAGAATGGCTATGCCCGCAATTTCTTATTGCCCCGTAAAATGGCCATCGAAAACAGCCTCAGCAACAACAAGCAACTGCAAGAAAAACTCAAGCAGGTACGCAAGAAAGAAGAATTGATGCTGGCCCAGATCAACAGTGTGATCGCCAAACTCAACGAAGCCCCGGTAAAGCTGACCGCCAAGACCGGCACCAGTGGCAAGATCTTCGGAAGCATTACTTCTTTGCAGCTCAGCCGCGCCATTCGGGAGCAGAAGGGATTCGAGATCGACCGCAAAAAGATCAGCTTTGGCGAGGAAGTCAAAGAATTGGGCAACTACAAAGCACAGATCGACTTCGGTAATGGCAAGACCGCCGAGGTAGACATTGAGGTCGTTGCTGAATAAACCAGGTTGAAGACACTCTTAAAAGCCCTCTTTCGGAGGGCTTTTTTATTTTTGCAGCTTCTTGCTAATCAGTGCTTTAAATCGAACTTTTGCGAATCTCTCAACAAATTATACCCGAATATCAAAAAAAGCGTTACTTTGCCAGGCTATTGGTGCTCTTTCAGTTTTGCAAGTCCGGAACGATTCGCCACAACGTAGAATGTTCTTATGGTACTGTTTACTGTTGACACTGTTTATTTTTTAAAAACGTATTAAAATGAACATTTACGTAGGAAATCTGAGCTGGAACCTCAAAGACCAGGATCTGCTCAACCTTTTTGCTTCTCATGGCGAGGTAGCCTCTGCCAAGATCGTCACTGACAAATTCACCGGCCGCAGCAAAGGTTTCGGCTTTGTGGAAATGCCTAACGACGAGCAGGCACAAGCTGCTATTGCTGCCCTTAATGGTACCGAAGTTGACGGCCGCAATGTGGTAGTCAATGAAAGTCGTCCGAAGCCTGAAGGCGGCGGCGGCGGCGGTTACAAAAAACGCAGCTTTGGCGGCGGCGGCGGCGGCGGTTACCGTGGTGGTAATGGCGGCGGCGGTTATCGCGGCGGCAACGGCGGCGGTTACAACCGTGAGAGTTTCAACAACGGCGATTTTTAATGCCAGCGGTATTTTACCGCTCCTCATTCTATAAAAGCTGCAGTCCGGTCCCCTAGGGACCGGACTTTTTTTTGCTACCTTCGCCACACAATGACAGAGAAGATTCTGATCCTTGATTTTGGATCGCAATACACCCAGTTGATTGCCCGTGCAGTTCGAGAATCTAATGTTTACTGCGAGATCGTTCCATTCAATAAAGCCCTTTCGTTTGACCCTTCGTTAAAAGGGATCATCTTGTCAGGCTCCCCATTCTCAGTAAATGAGTCCCAAGCACCGCAAATCGATATAGCGGCTCTGATCGAACAAGTACCCGTACTGGGCATTTGTTACGGCGCCCAGTTAACTGCCAAGTGTTTCGGTGGAACGGTCGCCAAAAGCGATAAGAGAGAATACGGACGTGCTCAACTGCTCATCGAAAGTGACGACCCCTTCGTAAAAGGACTCGACAAGACCACACAGGTGTGGATGAGTCACAGCGATTCCATTAAATCGCTACCCAACGGATTCGATCTGCTGGCTACTACCGAAAGCATTCCGGTGGCCGCCTTTCGAAAGAATGGAACGGATACCAAGCCGCTTTACGGAGTACAATTTCATCCTGAAGTTTACCACTCCGTGCAAGGCAAATTGCTGCTAAGAAATTTTTTGATCGATATCTGTGGCTGCTCGCAAGACTGGACGGCGGCGCACTTTATCACCGACAGTGTCAACGCACTGCGCCAACAGATCGGCAAGCGAAAAGTAATAATGGCACTCAGCGGTGGGGTCGATTCGACCGTTGCCGCCACATTAATTTACCGAGCGATCGGCGACCAGTTACAAGGCATCTTCGTAGACAACGGTGTGCTACGCAAAGACGAATTCGAAAAAGTCTTGCACTCTTATCAGCAAATTGGATTGCGAGTGACCGGCATAGATGCAAAGGCCCGTTTTTATTCGGCACTGGCCGGTAAAACCGATCCGGAGCAAAAAAGAAAGGCCATTGGTTCTTTATTCATCGATGTGTTTCAAGAGGAGGCTAAAAAACTGGAGGGCTTTGAACTGCTCGGACAGGGCACGATCTATCCCGATGTAATCGAAAGTGTTTCGGTTCACGGACCCTCCGTGACCATCAAATCACATCACAACGTAGGAGGACTCCCCGCACACCTTCATTTGGAGTTGGTCGAACCACTGCGATTGCTTTTTAAAGACGAGGTAAGAACAATTGGATTGGAGCTCGGCATTCCTGCTGAGATGATCGGCAGACATCCGTTTCCCGGTCCCGGGCTGGCCATTCGCATTTTGGGAGAGGTGAACGCCGAACGAGTGGCCCTGTTGCAAGCGGCCGATCATATTTTTATTCAGTCACTCAAGGACAAAGGGCTGTATGAGTCCGTCTGGCAAGCTGGCGCGATTTTACTACCCGTAAAAACTGTAGGAGTAATGGGTGATGAACGCACATACGAATACACGGTAGCAATTCGCGCGGTGACCAGCGTCGATG
>CAZZLP010000239.1:0-2692 GCA_964654705.1 uncultured Chitinophaga sp. | reverse complement strand
CTAACGGAGAGTTTAAAAAAAGGCGTGTTCGACAACTTAGTAAAAAATATAGTGAGCTTTTATACAGGATACATTCAGATTCATAAAAAGGGATATTTCAAAGAGCAAGTAATCGACAATGCCTTCGAAAGGTCGGCAGCCATCGAGTACGAGACCCAACAAGACATAAATATTGAGGCAATAGCACCACGACTGGAGTCTTTTGCATTAGCGAGTGCTGGTAGTTCAACAAAAGGTTGTATGGTAGTAGGAATTCTACCGGAAAGTGAGGACAAGGTCACCTTACTCAAAAGCAAGATGACGAGTGGCAATTACCTTAAAACAAAGGATAGAGCGGTCTTGATCGGAGAAGGATTGGCCCAACAATTACTGCTCAAGACCGATGACACCATTATACTCATCGGACAAGGTTATCATGGCACAGTGGCAGCCGGCAAATATAAAATTAAGGGGATAGTCAAGTTTGAATCACCGCAGTTAAATAATAAAATATTATATATGGGATTACAAGAAGCGCAAGACTTTTTTAGTGCCCGTAAAATGATAACCACCTATTCGATCAATATTAATAATACAAAAAAACTAAAATAAAGTGCTGCCATTATCAATAAAATAGATTTTAATCTTACCGAACCCATGTTATGGAGAAGAGAATGGGTGTCGAATTAGGGCATTATCTTTCTAGTAATAAGATATACACTATTTTTGAGGCATATAAGGCAATATTAACTTTCCGTTACGAGTTACAAGAAAAGCAAGACATTATCAACTATAGCGTTTTAAATCTGTAAAGAGTGGTTTTCAAAAGGGCAGCAAAAAACCAGTAAACGACAAAACCCTAAAATCGAATTCCTTTAACTTTATGAAAAAGATACTTGTACTTTGCACGGGCAATTCTTGTCGAAGTCAAATGGCACATGGCTATTTACAGCACTTTGGAAAAGACAAAGTACTAGTTTATAGTGCCGGCGTAGAAACGCATGGCGTTAACCCTAAGGCCATCGAAAGCATGAAAAACGATGGGATTGATATCTCTCACCACACCTCCAACAATTTGTTGGAATATCAAAGCATTGCGTTCGACTATGTCATTACTGTATGTGATAATGCAAAAGAAAGATGCCCTTACTTTCCTGGTAAGGCGCTTAAGTTTCATCAAAATTTTCCTGACCCTTCCAAAGCAACGGGCAGCGAAGAACAAATAAAAAAAGAATTTGAAAGAGTAAGAGAGCTCATTAAGCAATATTGCCAAGACTTTATTACCGGCATATGACAAACTCCTAACTACAAGTACACCCCAGCTTTGGCTTATTAAGCATAAACAGCTTTACGATTTATTTCGAAAACCCAGCGCTAATGGCATAAACAAAATTCCTTCTTGGGGCCTCCCCATAATAAGCCACTGTAACTTCATCTATTACGCCTGCCCCCAGTTTTTCCATAGCTTTTTGCGAACGAATATTATTGACACCAACATGAAAAAGCACTCGTTCTGCTCCCGCTAAAAAAGCATGCTTGAGCATGAGCGTTTTTGTACTTCGATTGTAGGACTTGCCCCAACAAGAACGAGCAAAAAAAGTATAGCCGATTTTGACCTCGCGTAGTGCAGGGTCCCAATCATAAAAGCGACTCGAGCCAATCACCTTATCTTGCGCATCACGAACTAGCATGGCCCCACCCGAAGCCAACGCTCCCTCGAAATAAACCGTAAAGACCTCACGCTTGTAGCGATCGGGGTTAGGGTGCTGCTCCCAGATAAGCGGATCACTGGCCACCAAGTACAGCTCTTCAAAGTGAGCGGCCATTAATGGCTGTAAGTGAACCCGGTTGTCTTTTAGATCAGAAGGCTGCCAGTTCATAAAAAAATATCAATCGGTAAATTACAATAAGTCTCTCTACTTTCAACAAGGCTTCCCGATCAAAAAAAAGCCCCCGCATTGGCAGGGGCTTTACTATACATCAGTAAGGGCTAGTCTCTTATAGGTCAGAGCTGAAAACGAACGCGCATAAAGTAGTAGGCACCGTTAAAGCCAAACTGCTGTACGCGACGAGAGTACACGAAACGACCTAAGCTAAAGTTATTGGAATGATTATGACGGTCTTGATATACATCAAAGATGTTATTACCCCCAGCAGTAAGGGTAACTCCTTTCATAATGTCATAGCTAAGGGTAAGGTCCACAATAGTGTGCGGGTTAAAGGTTTGATCGAGTGTTTCGCGCACACCGGTAAGTGTGTTGATGGGCCAAGCGCCGGGTGTAGCAGGATTAATACTGGGATCCAGATAAGTAACCTTTCCAAATCGTACCGCACGAGTCATGGCTGAGAATTTACCAGAGCGGTAATTCACCATCAAACTGGTCTTATTCTGCGGATTGGCCACTTCGACTCGGCTTTGATCTTCGCGATTAAAGTAGTTGCCGAGCTGACCGGTACGGGTCAACACGGGTGAGGCCTTGATGATGGGTTTACCGGTAGCGTCTTTTTTAACCTCATTGTCAATAAAGGTGCCTGCCCAGGTAAATTTCAATTGACCTTGCTTGCCCACTTTTACATTGTAGCTAAGTACAGCCTCTAAGCCACTGGCACGAGTATCGATGGCATTGGTAAAGAAATTGGCGGTAGTGGCATTGGCTGCGCGAAGTTGATTGCGTAATACGGTATCGCCGCCGTCAGAAAAGTTATTGGTTAA
>CAZZLP010000238.1:0-2705 GCA_964654705.1 uncultured Chitinophaga sp. | reverse complement strand
GATTTTTCGAATTTTATCAATGCGGTCATCGATAAAAAAAGTTTTGATTCCATCAAGCGCTATATCGATTTGGCTAAAAAAGATCCAAAGGCCACTATCTTGGTGGGCGGAAAATGCGACGACAGCAAGGGTTATTTTATTCAGCCCACCATTATCGAGTCCAAAAACCCTCGCTTTGTAACCATGTGCGAAGAGATCTTTGGCCCGGTGCTCACCATTTATGTCTATCCTGCGGGTGGTTTTGAAAAGGTGCTCGATCTGGTCGACGCCACTTCGCCTTATGCCTTAACGGGCGCTGTTATTGCGCAAGACAAGGCAGCCATAGAACTGGCCACTAGCCGCCTTCGCAATGCCGCAGGTAATTTTTATATCAACGATAAACCCACGGGGGCCGTGGTGGGGCAGCAACCCTTTGGCGGCGGCAGGGCATCGGGTACTAACGATAAGGCCGGAGCCATGCTTAATTTGTATCGCTGGCTAAGTGCGCGCACCATCAAAGAGACCTTTGCGCCTCCCACCGATTACCGCTATCCGTTTATGGGAGAAGAATAAGTATTAAAAACTTTAAGATGCTGCCGAACCAATTTTTTTAGCCAACCACTGATAGCGCTGACTTTAACGATAAAACGATTCTTTTGAAAACGCAGCTTACCACCAAAGAACTCTTAACCATTATTGACCAACTGGCCGATCAACTGCTGGCCGCATACCCGGATGTTTCTAATACTGTTTTAGTAGGAATTCAGCAGGGCGGGGTAGTGGTATCGAATCTGCTCCACGACGCACTCATAAAAAAAATGAAGGATCGCACGTTTGCCCATGGGCAACTTGATATTACCTTTTACAGAGATGATGTGCGCAACAAGATCCTGGCCCCCGATACCATGCATCTTCCTTTTAGTATCGAGGGTAAGACCGTTATTTTGGTCGATGATGTGCTCTTTACCGGTCGCACCATTAAGGCGGCCCTCGATGCGCTCTTCGATTACGGCCGCCCCGACCGCGTAAAGCTATGCGTGTTGGTAGACCGCCCCGAGCACAGGCAGTTTCCTATTCAACCCGACCATACCGGGCTGGTTGTAAATGCGCAACAAAGTGATAAACTGAAACTTAGGGTCAATGATCAGGGTCAGGCAGAAGTGCTGCTCTTGAGTGCATAAAATACCTTAGCTTTGCTTTTTAATGCAACTATCCACCAAACACCTGCTGGGCATTAAAAATCTTACCTCGCAAGACATTTCCCTAATTCTCTCTACGGCCGAACAGTTCAAAGAAGTTTTGCAGCGCCCTGTAAAGAAAGTGCCTTCTCTTAGAGAGGTCACCATTGTCAATCTTTTTTACGAGAATTCTACCCGCACCCGGATCTCTTTTGAGCTGGCAGAAAAAAGACTCAGTGCCGACACTATCAATTTTGCGGCTTCCTCATCTTCTGCAGCCAAAGGAGAGACTTTGCTCGATACGGTCAACAATATCTTATCGATGAAGGTAGACATGGTGGTCATGCGCCATAGCGCCAGTGGGGCTCCGCATTTTTTGGCCGAGCATATTCCTGCAGCCATCGTCAATGCCGGAGATGGCATCAACGAACATCCCACCCAGGCGTTGCTGGATGCTTTTTCGATTCAGGAAAAAACCGGTTCGCTGCAGGGTAGAAAAGTGGCTCTGATCGGCGACATCATGCATTCGCGGGTCGCACAAAGCAATATCTATCTGCTTAAAAAGATGGGGGCCGAAGTGGTGGTATGCGGACCGCCCACGCTTATTCCCAAGCATATCGCCGATGCCCTCGGCGTATCGGTCAGCTACAACATTAAAGAAACACTCGCTTGGTGCGATGTGGCCAATGTGCTGCGCATACAATTAGAGCGGCAAAACCAGGTTCTGTTCTCTTCGCTTCGAGAATACAACATCGCCTACGGAATCAGCCGTCAGTTACTAGATAGCTTGCACAAAGAAATTGTGATCATGCACCCAGGACCCATCAACCGCGGGGTAGAGCTAAACAGTGACGTGGCCGATAGCAAACAATCCATTATCTTACAGCAGGTAGAAAACGGGGTCGCCGTACGAATGGCGGTCTTATACCTCTTATCTGGTCGCACGGCTCAGGCCTAAATTTTCTTTTTATTGGAGAACTATTCAATCGGGGCATATAAAATAGTTTAATCGGAACAAGCCAATATCTTAACATGCAACGCATCTGTCTTTTTCCCGGCACCTTCGATCCACTCACCCTGGGTCATGTCGATATCATCAACAGAGCGCTGCCGCTCTTTGACAAGATCATTGTCGGGATCGGTTTGAACGCCGCTAAAGCACCCATGTTCTCGGCCGAGCAACGTTTGCAGTGGGTCAGTGATATCTATGCCAGTGATAACCGGGTGGAGGGCGCTGTCTATGACGGACTAACGGTTGAGTACTGTAAAAAGATCGGAGCTCATTTTATCTTACGCGGTATCCGCTACGTCAGTGACTTTGAATACGAAAAGACCATCGCCGATGCCAATCGTACCCTCGACAAGTCCATCGAGACCATCTTTTTGACCGGAGAGCCCAAGTATACGTCGGTTGCCTCCACCATTGTGCGCGACATCTTGAAAAACGGAGGGGACGCCTCCCCTTTTTTACCCGATACTGTCTGGGCTTCGTTGCGCCAGTAGTAATGTATCTCGAATGGTGTTGTACGTTTTTTTCAAGTAAGGGTG
>CAZZLP010000237.1:0-2712 GCA_964654705.1 uncultured Chitinophaga sp. | reverse complement strand
TCTGCTGCGCTTGCAGTATCGGACATTCCCATTAAAGAGATCATATCTGAGGTGAGAGTATCCCGAGTCGAAGGTCAGTTTGTGGTAAACCCCACCCGCAGTCAAATGGAAAAGTCTGACATGGACTTTATTATAGCGGCTACCGATAAGAATCTGATGATGGTCGAAGGTGAAGCCCGCGAATGCAGCGAAGAAGACCTTTGTAAAGTGCTCGAACTGGCCCATGACGCCATTCGTGTACAGGTAAAGGCGCAGGCTGCTTTAAGAGAGCTGGCCGGGGTCAAGTCAAAGCGGGATTATACAAAACCTGCTACCGACGAAGCGCTCAAAGAAAAGATCTATGCCTTTGCGAAACAGAAAGTTCACGAGGTGGCAAAAGGTCGTCATGGAAAACACGAACGCTCCGATCGCTTCGATGCCATCAAGACCGAGTTGATCAGCTATCTAAAAAAAGAGGCTGGTTTGGCAGAAGAAGATAGTCTTCCTGATTTGACCAAAAAGTTAACATCCCTTTATTATGGCGATCTGCAATACGATGTGGTCAGAGATATGATACTCGACGAAAAAGTTCGTCTGGATGGTCGTGACCTCGAGACCGTTCGACCACTCGATATGGAAGTAGATGTGCTGCCTTCTCCTCACGGATCTTCTTTGTTTACGCGTGGAGAGACACAATCGCTAACGACCGTAACCTTGGGAACTCCCATGGATGAACTATTGGTCGAAAGTGCTGCCAAATCGGTCGATTCGAAGTTTTACCTGCACTATAATTTTCCTCCCTTCTCTACGGGCGAGGTAAAGATGATGCGCGGTCAAAGCCGTCGCGAGGTGGGGCATGGCAACTTGGCCCAACGCTCTTTAAAGCAAATGATGCCTACCGGAGATTTTCCATATACCGTGCGGGTGGTTAGTGATATTTTGGAATCGAACGGTTCTTCGTCGATGGCCACCGTCTGTGCCGGCTCGCTGGCCCTGATGGATGCGGGAGTAGGTATTCCCAAGCACGTATCGGGAGTAGCCATGGGTCTTATTACCAAAGGAGACAAGTACGCCATCCTTACCGATATCTTAGGAGACGAAGATCATTTGGGAGATATGGACTTTAAAGTGACCGGAACCCGCGATGGTATCTGCGGCGTACAAATGGACATCAAGGTAGACGGTCTTAAGATGGAAGTAATGCGCAAGGCCCTTGACCAGGCTCGTCGTGGTCGTCTGCACATTCTGGATGCCATGTACCAATGTATCCCCGCCTCTCGCGAAGAGGTCAAGCCGCATGCTCCGCGGATGGTCAAACTCTTTATCGACAAAGAATTCATCGGTGCCGTAATCGGACCGGGTGGTAAAGTAATACAGGAAATTCAGCGCGAGACAGGTACTACCATTACACTTGAAGAGATCAATAACAGAGGTGAGGTCAGTATTTTCAGCGTCAACAAAGAAGGGGTAGAAAAAGCGGTCTCTTGGATTAAAGGGATCGTAGCCGTTCCTCAGATCGGTGACACCTATGACGCCGTGGTCAAGTCGATCATGCCTTTTGGTGCCTTCGTGGAATTCTTACCCGGTAAACAAGGGTTGGTGCACATCAGTGAGGTCAGCTGGAAAAGGTTAGAGACGCTCGACGGCCTCGTTAAAGAAGGCGATGCTATGAAAGTAAAGTTGATCGGTACCGACCCTAAGTCGGGCAAGTTCAAACTTTCTCGCAAGGCGTTGATCCCAAAACCCGATCAGTCTTCTGCAACAGAGAATTCCTGATTTTTATCAGTACTAAACTTAACCCTGCTTTGGCAGGGTTTTTTTTATGACAGGAGCTTTTACAGAGATAATTTTTACTTCCGTTACCCCACAACAAACAGAGTTGTTGATCGCGGCACTCAGTGAAAAGGGTATAGAGGGGTTTGAAGAAAGGGAGTGCATGCTGTTGGCGTATGTCGCCGCCTCTCAATTCGATCTTGACTGGCTCAATGAAACCGCCCACCGCTATGAGGTCTCTTATACGATCAACGAGATAGAGGCGACCAATTGGAATGCACAGTGGGAATCGAACTTCGATCCGGTAACGATCGGTACCTTCTTACATATCAGGGCCGCATTTCATGATCCGGGTCCGCCAACGAATTTCGAGATCGTTATTACACCCAAAATGAGTTTTGGCACCGGTCATCATGCTACCACCCGGCTAATGGTAACCGCCATGAATAAGCTGTCCCTTACTCAAAAGAGTGTATTAGATTTTGGCACCGGAACGGGTATTTTGGCCATCATGGCCGAAAAATTAGGGGCTGCCCTTGTGGTGGCCATCGATAATGATCTTTGGAGCATCGACAATGCCGCTGAAAATATCAAGACCAACCATTGCCAATGTATAGAGCTTAGCGAGGGTGACCGTCCTCCTGCGCAAAAGGGCAGATTCGAAGTGGTTCTGGCCAACATCAATACTTTTTTGATCAAACAACACTTGCCGGCTCTAGTAGGTGTACTGCAACCCGGCGGGCAGCTGTTGCTTAGCGGCATTCTGGAGCAAGACATCGCTGAGTTGGTTCCTCTTTGCGAGCAACAGGCGTTGCGACTGCAGACCGTGGAGACCCTGAGCGGCTGGGCCATGTTACAGCTGGCATATTAACAAATTGTCATATTTTTGTTAAGCCAGTTTTTACAATGAACGAATTTCTGCTTCTTTTGATCGCCTACCTGATCGGTAGTATACCCACG
>CAZZLP010000236.1:0-2721 GCA_964654705.1 uncultured Chitinophaga sp. | reverse complement strand
ATTATTCCTGTTTCCGGTCTTTTTGCCGAGTCGTTTGCCCTGCAACCCGTAGCCGTACAAGGAGATTCTGTAAAACTGACCATCTCGCTGGTCAATCGTATGGGTGTAGACTGTCGCTTGCGGGGCTGGCGTATCGAGCAAAAAGAAACTAGTCTCGACACGGCGCTTGCTGCTAACCGCGTTTGGACCTCTACCTATACCTTACCTGTTTCGAAAGAAAAACCCATTACGCAACCTTACTGGTTACGCGCCCCTATGCAAGAGGGGTATTTTACCGTCACCGACCAGCTGCAGATCGGAGAGCCCGAAGACCGGGCGGCCATTACCTGTTATCTATCGCTGGAGCTGTGGGGTCAGCCGCTAACGATCGAGCTGCCTGTGCGCTATAAATTTACCGATCCCGTAAAGGGAGAACTCTATTGGCCATTGGTTATATCTCCTGCTGTACTGGTGCAGCCGGCCGATCAGGTGCAACTGGTCTATTCGGGGCAGACCGCCCCCATAGGAACTGTTTTGGTCAATACACTGGTGGCCGGAAAAAAAGTAAAGGCCCATACCGATGAGGCCGTCGGCGCATCGCTCGAATTTTTACAAGATACTGTTTCGCTCAACAAAAAAGATCAGCTATTCAATCTGAACTACCGCGTGGCTGCTGGTGCAGCAGATGGTAAGGTCAATATAAAAGTAACCGATGGTTTGGCTGCTTCTTATTCGCAACACCGCATGGATATTCGATACGATCATATACCGGCGCTGAGTTATTTTATGCCCGCTGTGGTAACGATCAAAAACACAGCGCTGCAGACCCGGGGTAAAAAGATCGGATACATAGAAGGGGCAGGAGATAAGATACCCGCAGCACTTGCCCGAATGGGTTTTGAGGTCGTGGTTTTGCAAGAAAAGGATATGACCCTTTCTCAGCTCCAACAATGCGATGCGATTATTACCGGCGTTAGAGCATATAACACGCATGAGTGGCTTAATCGCGTTTACGACCGCTTAATGCAATACGTGCAAAATGGCGGTAACCTGATTGTTCAGTATAATACCAGCAATCAGATCGGCCCGGTTAAGGCACAAATCGGCCCTTATCCCTTTACTATTTCTCGCAATCGCATTACCGACGAAAAAGCCGCTGTTGTCTTTATCGATTCGGCCAATGCCGTTTTTAATTTTCCTAACCGCCTCGGACCTGCCGATTTTAAAGATTGGGTGCAAGAAAGAAGCATCTATCACGCCGCTCCCGGAGCCGAGGGCTATCGCTATTTGATCCGTATGCAGGACCCCGAGGAGAAGACCGATGACGGAAGTTTGCTGGTAGCTCCATACGGCAAGGGATGGTTTACGTATACCGGGCTGGCCTTGTTCAGACAATTACCTGCCGGTGTGAGCGGGGCGTATCGTTTACTGGCCAACTTGATCGCGCTAAATCAACAAGACAAACATGGATTCTAGTAACCGGTCGCCGCAACGCAGTCGCTCCGATATGGCTTTTTATGTGGCTATTGTGGGCGGCTTATTGCTGGGCCTCATGATCAAAAGGGTAAGGATCGGAATCATCATTGGGTTGGTGCTGGCCGCGCTGATCGTATTTACCGGTTGGTTAAAAACAAAACGCAGTCGATAAAGTATGCATATCCCGGCACCCCACCATAATTCGTTACCCATAGAACCCAAGGTGCAAGAGGACTCCGATCAGCGACCCCCTTTCTTTAATAACTGGTCTGGCTGGTACTTGTTACTTCTTTTATTTTTGATCCTGCTGATCTTATTTTTTTCCTGGCTTACCTACTATTTCTCATGAGTACACTCGATTGGATCGTATTGGTCGTTACCTTAAGCGGTATCATTGCCTACGGGTTGCTCAAGAGCCGTACCAGCCACAACCTGGATGGGTACTTTCGTTCGAACCGTAATTTGCCCTGGGGGCTGGTGCTGCTTAGCATAATGGGTACGCAGGCCAGTGCCATTACTTTTTTATCTGCTCCGGGTCAGGCCTATACCGACGGAATGCGTTTTGTACAATATTATTTTGGGCTGCCACTGGCTATGGTGGTCATCTGTATTTTTTTTGTGCCCGTTTTTAGAAAAGGAAATTTTTATACCGCCTACGAATACCTCGAGCAACGCTTTAATGGAGATACGCGAACACTCACCTCTTTTCTATTTCTATTGCAGCGGGGGCTCTCTACCGGCATCAGCGTATTTGCTCCTTCGCTGATCCTCTCTTCGCTCATGGGGTGGGATATTATCTGGACCAATATTTTTTTAGGTGGGTTGCTGATTATCTATACCATCTCGGGAGGGGCCAAGGCCGTGGCCTACACCCAGCAGTTGCAACTGGCCATTGTATTTGCCGGCATGTTTTTGGCAGGATGGATGGTAGTTCGACTCTTGCCCGCCGGGGTGGGCTTTACCGATGCCTTGGCTATTGGGGGCCAACTGGGAAAATTCAACGTGATCTCGACCGGCGTGGTCAATGGAAAGTTCAATTGGAGCGATCAGTACAATATTTTGAGCGGGGCGATCGGGGGCTTCTTTTTGGCGCTCTCTTATTTTGGTACTGATCAAAGTCAGGTGGGTCGCTACCTGACCGCTCAATCTCTTCGAGAAAGCAGAATGGGGCTGCTGATGAATGGCTTTGTAAAAGTGCCTATGCAATTTTTGATCTTGTTGGTAGGGGTACTGGTATTTTCTTTTTATCAATTTCAAAAATCGCCC
>CAZZLP010000235.1:0-2750 GCA_964654705.1 uncultured Chitinophaga sp. | reverse complement strand
GATCCGCTTTGCTTTACCGAAAAGGTGTACAAATTTTCTGCTGCAGCGCTGCAAAAGCTACTGCAAAACGAAGGAATGACGCTACGAGAGATCAAGGGCGATTATCAACTGCAGCCCTTTGACGAAAAAAATTCTCCCCGGCTAATCTTGATCGCGAAAAGAACCAACTGATTATTTCTTATTGTTCAGTAACAGGTAACGCGAAGTTTCAAAAAAGGCCAAGGCCAGATCGGACAAAGATTGCTTTGTCTTTCGTCGTTGCGTTGCAGTTAGGGTATCGGTGCCCGAAAAAAGCGGAAGCAGTTGCTCCTCTCCGGTATTGAGCTGGCGCACCAGGTAATAGTCGTTGGTAATGATGCCGATCTTGTCGGTGGCATTGGTAACAAAGGCGAAATTTTCTTTAGGAGCAGGATCGAGCAGGTCTCTGCCCAGTGTTCTGTTTTCGTATGAGCGGTGCAGCAGACCGGCCAAGGTAGGCAGTACGTCGATCTGAGAGACCACCTCGCTTCTTCGCTGTGGCGCCAATAAACCCGGTGCATAAAATAAAAGAGGTACATGCAGGTCGGTAAGACGCTGTTCGGTCCATACCGGTGGATACGTTGCCAGCGCATTGCCTGCCACACCGTGATCGCCGATAAAGACAAAGATGGTATTGTTAAAATAAGGCTGCCTCGATGCGTTAGTTATAAATGAACGGATACAGTAATCGGAGTAGCGAAAAGCGTTGTACTCATCGACCGACTCAAATCCATTTGCTTTGAGTACCTCTTGGGCCACGGTATCTCTTTTAAAGTCGGTATCGGCGGGCGAAATGGAACGCTGAAAAGGACGGTGATTGCCGGCAGTCTGGATGTAGGCAAAAAAGGGAGCGGTAAGCTGGGCAAGTTGTTGGTTGGCTTCTGCAAAAAGATCTTTGTCGCTCACTCCCCAGACATTGATGGGTGGAGCCGTAAATTCCTTTCCGGTATGCATACGAAGACCCGGTATGTTTTGAAGAATACCCTCGAAGTTATTAAAGGCGGCATCACCTCCTAAGAAGTAATGCTTTTCGTAATCGTCCAAACCGCTCAGCAATGTATACTGGTCAAGCGCCAACGGATTGCGACTCGAGAATTTAAAGAATTGCGCATCGGGAATTCCCGTTACAATGGCAAATAACGCGCGGGCGGTCGAAAAGCTGGGCGAAAAACAGCGATCGAAAAAAACACCTTGGCGGCACAGCGAATCAAAAAAAGGAGTGGTGTTAAGCGTATTGCCGCTCATGGAGCTTTTGTACATGCTAAACGACTCGCATTGCACCAGAATAATGTTAGGCCGACTTTCGAAAGAGGTACTGCGTGGACCCACGGTACGACGAAAATCAAAATCGGACGAGGGCGAGAATCGCATCCATTTTTTGAGGACCGAAAAAAGGGCACGGGCCCTGTCTTCGTTATAGCCGGGCTTGCGCAACCCCAGCGTTGCTGCAAAATTTTGAACGGGATTGATGGCCAGGTAGCTTAAAAAAACGTTGGAGTAACGAAAACTGTCCGCTCTGCTCAGCGAACGAACCGACAACGATCCATGTATACAGAGAAGCGCCAAGGCAAGGGCCAACAAAAAATGACTGCGCCGATGCACGATACCGTGCCCGTCGGTGGCACTGCTTACCTGCCAGTGACTGCGGCGATACATCCAGCGAAAGATCAGCACCGCCACACCCAGCCCCAGTAACATCCACACTAACGGATACGTTTGCCAGATCATCTGTACAGAAATGGTAAAGTCCTCTGCGAAATTCATGGCTCCGGCGTCGAGCGGGGTTTGGTTGTACGAAAAGCTTCCAAAACCGGCCGCAAAAAAGAAAAAGAGTACGAACGTGACCAGCGCCAAGTACCAGGTCCAGACTTTTTTATTGGTATCTGAATAAAAAGGAGACCAACCGGCATAGGTGCTAATCGTTACGATCGGAAGCAAGATAACGGCGATCCAACGCAGGTCGTAACGAAGCCCGAGTGCAAAAGCCGACAGCACATCAGAGAGGGCAAGCCCCTTCGGACGAAATTGAAAGAAGATAAAGAAACGAAAAAGACTAAAGAGCAATAAAAAGATCAGCAGCAGGTTAAGCACCCAAAGCAAGGTCTTTGACAGGCGAAGTCTCTTTAACATACGGTAAGCTGTTACAAAGAAACGATATTCAACACAAGTACGTGCTTTCTTACCTTTGTAAAGTGCCTGATCTGATTCAACAGATATTACTAATGCTGCAACAAGCCGACCGTTTTGTCTTTCGGCTCATTAACCGCCAACTTTCCTGGAGCGGCTTCGATTGGTTGTTTCCACTGTGGAGAACCCCTGAATTCTGGGTGCCCTTGTACCTGTTTTTGCTGGCGTTTATGCTGCTCAATTTTAAAAAACAGGCCCGCTGGTGGATCCTCTACCTGGTGGCGACCGTGAGTATCATGGACCTGGTAGGCAACAACCTGATCAAACAGACCGTACAACGCACCAGACCCTGTAATGATCCGCTTATGATTCAAGACCTGATACTGCGCATTCCAAATTGCGGAACGGGATACAGTTTTATCTCTAACCACGCAGCCAATCATTTTGCCATGGCTATGTTTGCCTTTTTAACCCTCGGACCCCTTGTCGGAAAGTGGCGATGGTTGTTCTTTGCCTGGGCCTTTAGCATCGGATGGGCTCAGATCTATGTGGGCGTACATTATCCCTTTGATGTACTAGCCGGTGCCCTTACCGGTCTGATCGTT
>CAZZLP010000234.1:0-2759 GCA_964654705.1 uncultured Chitinophaga sp. | reverse complement strand
ATAGTATAAGAGTTTCCGAAGCTCCAGATACAGGTTCGATTCCTGTCGAGGCTACGATTGACCATTCTGCTAACAGGATTTTTGTCTGTGGCAAATGTCTTCTTGAGCGGCAAACCCTAATTCAGTGACCGGAAAGTTAAAGACCCTCCTGCAGCCCGTTACCCAACGCTTTCGTCAAAGACGTTTCCGGTTTTTTTTAACGCTTATCAAAGACCTGCCCCGCCCGCTGACCATTCTGGATATCGGTGGCACCGAACAATATTGGCAACAAGTGGGGCTTCGAGAAGGGAATATCCGAATTATCCTGTTGAACCTGGAACAGACCAGGGTCAATGACCCTGTCACCTTTAGCTCGATCGCCGGCAATGCCACCGACCTGAGCAGATGGGCCGATCAATCGGTAGATCTGATCTTTTCCAATTCGGTAATCGAACATTTGTTTACACCAGCCAACCAACGTCAAATGGCAAACGAAGTTAGACGGGTAGGACGATCCTATTTTATTCAAACCCCCAACTACTACTTTCCAATTGAACCGCACTGGCTATTTCCTTTTTTTCAATTTTTACCACGCTCCTGGCGGATTGCACTAACACAAGTTGGTTCATGGGGGCATATGCCTAAACTTGCCGGTCGCGAAGCAGCCACTACATTGGTAGATGAAGTTCGACTATTGGCTGCCCGTGAAATGAGAGACCTTTTTCCAGAGGCCTCAATTTTCTATGAAAAGTGGTTGGGAATAACGAAGTCGATATCGGCGTATCTTATCAAACCATAAAACAGTCTTACAGTGGCAGCAAGACTGAACAAACACAGCCAAGACCTGCCGACAAATAAGGATTCACCTCTTATGCATTACTATTGGGCTTACGGCATCAATATTGCATCCGAACTGGAGTGTCCGGAGATGCTTCCTTTTCGCGGAGAGATCATTGACTTGCACATCCGTCTGGGCAAAGTGCCCGACGCTATTCCTGAGCCTCCCTTAAAACAGATCGGCAGCCTGCAGATGAGCGCCGATCACTACCGATTAGAGCTACCCATTTGCACCTATTATGTCCGTCACGGAAAAGAGATCATCATTGAGATCAAATCCAATGCAGATCAAAAGACAATCCGGTTATTTCTGCTGGCGAACGCAATGGCAGCGGTACTGCATCAACGACGGCAAGTAGCCCTGCATGCGGGAGCTATTGTTACCGGCGAAGGGTTGGTCTTGGTATCCGGGCGCTCCGGAGCCGGCAAGTCTACCACCATTAGCACACTTCGAAAAAAAGGCTTTACGATATTTGCAGACGACGTGGTCGTTCTGTCTGAGCAAAATGGCAAGATCGTAGGGATTGCCAGTTATCCGATCGTAAAGCTATGGCAAGACAGTATCGAAAAACTAAAGATGGAGGGCATAAGCGAAGAAAAGCGCATCAGAGAGCATATCCCTAAGTACGTACACTCCTTTCACGAAGAATTCAGCAAAGAACCAGTTGCCATCAAATCAATTTTTTTTCTAGAAAAAACGGCCGGCTCTTTTATGCCCACGGCAGAACCACTGCTGGGTGTAAGGGCCTTTGGCTATTTAAAAGAAGGACTTTACGAGAGATCGCATGCCTACACCGAAGCCCACGCAAAACAATTATTTGTTCTTCTCTCTGCCCTTGCAGCGCAGGTACCGCTTAGTCTCATTACGAGAAGCGAATCGGGCAATTCCATCGAAGCCGTAATTCAGCTAATCACAAAAAACTTATAGCCGGTTTAACAGCATCTCTTTTTCTTTAAGCGTCTTCAAAAACTGACGCACCTCGGATGCGCAGGTGGCTGCATCTACGTCAAAGCGATTCAAAAGCTGCCCAACGATCGCATCGGCTGTACAAGGCGTAGCCAACATTTCCCAGATCGCAGTACCCACCTTATTGATTCCAAAATGATCGCCCGTTTGCTTATCCATCAAGACCGTTTCTTCTGCCAAATAACTGATTAAAAACCGATCGGTCATTCGCTTATATACATCTGGTTGCATCTCCTAAAGGTAGGGCTATTGTCTATTTTTAGCATACATGCTGCCGATAGAAAAAATAAGTAGCGGTTACGGATCTTCTATGGCCATCGTTATTCAGGCATGCAGGGTTTATTTGAAAACAGCTACGCCTCGATCGCTGGATATCTTAATCGAAAAACAGTCGACCAACTGGAAAAAGGTCCTGCTACTAAGCAGAATACACCGAATAAGACCGATCGTTTTTAGGACATTGATGAATAGTGCTGCCCCTTTCGCTATCAAAGAGCAGCTAAAAAAAGAGTTGCAGGTAAATGCGCTCCTCAACTTTTCGATCGATAAAGAAACCAGGCGGTTGATAAAGTTACTCGGGCTAGCCAATATCAAGGCCCTTCCTTATAAGGGCGTCGCCTACTCCAAACAGTTTTATGGAGATATCGCTATGCGTGAGTCAAGCGATATCGATCTCGTAATAAGCGCAGATGTGCTGTCACGCACATTCGAGATCTTCGAAAAGGAGGGCTACCACGCTCCCAATAAAAAGCTATACAAGAAGATCGGGCACCTTCAGTACATAGCACAAGAAAAGGATCTCTGTTTCGATAAAAAATACCCCGGCGAATACCCCCTGCATGTAGAATTGCATTTCAAGGTCACGCACCCCCTCTACCGCGCCCCCTTCCACATCAATCAATTTAACATCAACCCATTTGATCTTTCAAAGACCATCGCCCGTGAAGCAACTAAGGCACACGAAAGATACTTCCAG
>CAZZLP010000233.1:0-2764 GCA_964654705.1 uncultured Chitinophaga sp. | reverse complement strand
GGTGACCTTGGGCGGGATCGTCTCAAAAAATAAAAACTCGGCCACTCCCATCTTCATCATAATCATATCGAGCTGCGCAATGCGTTCGGGGTCCCAGTTCTTAAGTTTAGGTACTATGTACGATTGAAGTTGTTCTTGCTTTTCTAAAACGGTACGCAAAAGGTCCAATCCAAATTGTTCTTTGTCGCGATCGATGAGTTGCTCAAAATCCAGTTGTCCGGGTTTATGTAAATAGGCAGAGAGCAGTTGTATGACCCCCTCTCCGTCATCATCCCAGTCGGCAAAAAGTTCCTCTATGTAACTAATGAATGCCGGATTGGCCAGCAGCATGTCGTTGACAATGAATTCGACCATCTTTCTTTCGGACTTCTTATCGCGAGAAGGGGTTGCCAGGTATGTTTTGTACAGCGCTGTTTCGGTCAGCTGCAAATAGACCGACTTGATTAGCTCTTGGGCCGCTCCGGCCTGCGGTTTTAGCTGGCCGATCTGCCCGTTCAGGGCTTTATCTTCGAGCATTTGCCAAAGCAGTTCGTTGCCGGCCAATTTGGTGTTGATGCTTAGATCATCGGCCGTAGGCAAATGTTTGGAAGCCTTTTGATGCGCATATTTTTCGGGGTAGCGAAGTATCTCGGTGACCAGCCACAGCAAGTGCACCAGCAGGCGTCGGGGTTGATCGAAATGTTGTTGAAGCAACGAAGCATGAACAGCAGGGGCGGGGGGGGTATCAAAAGTGGCGATCGTGTAGAGGGTTTGCATCACTTTGACCCGAATGGTACGTCTGCTGATCATTTTATAAGAGCTTAAGAAATGTAAAGATAGGCCATTTGTCGGTTTTGCCGTTCGGTACGTTCTCGCTGAAAAATTGTCAGCATCAGCGAACCGACTGGTGCCTTTCAGGTCAATTTTGACAATTTATACTGACAAAAATAACCCCCATGGCCCGAGTAAGACCGCTGGCATGCTATTTAGGATATATTTGTCGCCCACCGGGTCGTAGAACCCAATGGGTAAACCATTAAAAACAAAATCAAATAAAGCTATGGCCAAGAAAGTCAATGTTACTCCGCTTCACGACCGTGTTATCGTGAAAGCCGCTGCCGCCGAAGAAAAGACCGCAGGGGGCATCATTATTCCCGACACCGCCAAAGAGAAGCCTCAGCGTGGTACTGTTGTTGCTGCCGGGCCCGGTAAAAAGGATGAGCCAGTAACCGTCAAAGCAGGCGATACCGTACTGTACGGAAAATATGCCGGCACAGAGATCCAGATCGATGGAGTCGATTACCTGATTATGCGCGAATCGGATATCCTGGCAATTGTTTAATTATACCCGTAACCACAAAACCTAACTATCAAACCAAACAATATGGCAAAACAGATTTTTTTCGACATCGAAGCAAGAAATAGAATGAAGAAGGGCGTGGACACACTCGCCAACGCAGTAAAAGTAACGCTCGGTCCTAAGGGCAGAAATGTGGTGATCGAAAAGAAGTTCGGTGCACCACAGGTTACTAAAGATGGAGTAAGTGTAGCCAAAGAGATCGAACTCGAAGATCCCATTGAGAACATGGGTGCTCAAATGGTAAAAGAAGTGGCCTCCAAGACCGCCGATATTGCCGGAGACGGTACTACTACCGCCACCGTACTGGCCCAATCTATCATTAGCGAAGGTCTTAAGATGGTTGCCGCCGGCGCCAACCCAATGGACCTCAAAAGAGGTATCGATAAAGCCGTTTCATTGGTCGTTGGCAGTCTGCACGCCCAGAGCCAGACCGTTGGCAGCGACAGCAAAAAAATTCAGCAGGTAGCCACCATCTCTGCCAATAACGACGAGACCATCGGTAAGCTCATTGCCGAGGCATTCGGAAAAGTAGGTAAAGAGGGCGTCATTACCGTAGAAGAAGCCAAGGGTACCGATACCACCGTAGATGTGGTAGAAGGTATGCAATTCGATCGCGGATATATCTCTCCTTATTTTGTAACCAACAGCGAAAAGATGGAGGCTGAGTTGCAAAATCCTTATATCCTGATCTACGACAAGAAGATCAGCAACATGAAAGATATTTTGCACATTCTCGAAAAAGTGGCCCAAGGGGGTCGTCCGCTGCTGATCATCGCCGAAGATCTCGAAGGGGAAGCACTGGCAACCCTGGTAGTAAACAAATTGCGTGGTACGCTCAAGGTCGCAGCCGTAAAAGCGCCCGGTTTCGGTGATCGTCGCAAAGAAATGCTGCAAGATATCGCGATCCTTACCAAGGGTATCGTGGTCAGCGAAGAGCAGGGTTTCAAATTGGAGAATGCCGATCTTACTTATCTTGGGCAAGCCGCTTCTGTGACCATCGATAAAGACAATACCACTATCGTCGGTGGCAAAGGAAAGAAAGAAGATATCACCGCCCGTGTGAACCAGATCAAGGCGCAGATCGAAACAACCACTTCCGATTACGACCGCGAAAAGTTGCAAGAGCGTCTGGCCAAGTTGAGTGGCGGCGTAGCCGTACTCTATGTAGGTGCTGCCACCGAAGTAGAAATGAAAGAAAAGAAAGACCGTGTGGATGATGCCTTGCATGCGACTCGCGCTGCGGTAGAGGAGGGTATCGTACCCGGAGGAGGGGTTGCTTACATCCGCGCTATTGAGTCTCTCGATGCGAAAGTCAAAGGACAGATCGAAGACGAACAAACCGGTATGGCCATCGTGCGCCGTGCACTCGAAGAGCCCATGCGTATACTCACCGCCAACGCCGGTATCGATGGTTCTATCGTGGTT
>CAZZLP010000232.1:0-2764 GCA_964654705.1 uncultured Chitinophaga sp. | reverse complement strand
ACTAGTGGCGACCAGAGGCTTTGCAGTAGTACGAATCGTTCCGTTACGGACAGTCAGTTGACTCAAAATAACGGGGCAAAGGTAGTGGTATTTAGATGCGCCACCAATAATTATTTTGTTTCTTTGTTTTATGATCCGATCGCTACAAGATTTTTCTGCCCCCTATTTTATCGGTATCGCCGGTACCGGTATGAGCGCACTTGCACAGTACCTGCATGGCATCGGTAAACAAGTGGCCGGAAGCGATCGTTTATTTGTTCCGGATGTACAAAATGAGATACAGAACAAACTGACCGCTGCGGGTATTGGTTGCTTTGCCCAAGATGGCACTTCGCTGACCACGGCCTTTGATCTGGTGGTGGTATCGACTGCGATCGAAGACACCGTTATTGAAGTACAGCAAGCCAAGCAGCTGGGTATTCCTATTATTCATCGTGCAGCATTGCTCTCTTTGATCGCAGCCAGTAAAAAGACGATCGCCATAGCGGGTACTAGTGGAAAGAGTACGACCAGCGCCATGCTCTATGAAATACTGGCCAATGCCGGATATGAACCCGGTATTATCAGCGGGGCCGGTTTGGTTCGGCTGATCGAAGAAGGCAATATCGGTAATGCCGTGGCCGGAAAAGGGGAGTGGCTGGTTATTGAGGCCGATGAAAGTGATGGCTCTATTGTGCAGTATTACCCGCACATCGGAGTATTGCTCAATGTCGATAAGGATCATGACGAGATCGACACCCTTATTTCTTTGTTCAACACGTTTCGATCTCATTGCGATCGGTTTGTGGTCAACCGTTCTCATCCGCTGGCCGCTACTTTATCTGCGAATGCAACGCAAGACTTTGCTGTAGCAAAAATCGAAGGCGTCGGATACTGCGCCGAGCATTTTCTGCAAACCGGAATGAACATTCAATTTACGGTCAATGGGGTAGCGGTTGGTCTTCGGCAGATCGGAAGACACAATATGGAAAACGCCCTGGCGGCCATGGCCGTGGCCCATCAGGTCGGTATTTCTCTTAACGATGCAGCCACTGCTTTGGCCCATTATAAAGGTATCTATCGGCGGCAGCAGGTCTGGGGTCAAAAAAATGGCGTGTGGCTCATCGATGATTACGCACACAATCCGGTCAAATGTGCGGCTGCTATTCGGGCTTGCCAGCCCGTGGCCTCCAAGGTGATTGCCTGGTTTCAGCCGCATGGGTTTAAACCTACTCGTTTTTTGCGAAACGACTTTGTACAAGAATTTGCGCAGGCGTTACGACCCGGCGATGAGATCTTTATGAGCGAAATATATTATGCCGGCGGTGCTGCGGTAAAGGATATCTCTGCGGCCGATCTGGTCGGGGATCTTGAAAAAATGGGGGTCGCTGCTTTTTTTGTGGCCGATCGAAAAGAGTTGGTATCGAATTTGCGCACTCATCTGTCTAACGATTGCGTTCTGCTTTTGATGGGTGCTCGTGACCCTTCGTTAGAAATGTTTGCCAGCGAGGTATGGGATGCGCTCTAAAGCCGGGAGTGAACAGCGAATAACTTATCCGGGTGTCTGCCGTGGCAACTACCGGATTATGGCTGATCGTGTTCGTACAGATATTTGAGGTCGACCAGCCATGCGTTATTGCTCTTGGCAATGCGTAACGTATCATGATCGTTCTTGTACGAGTTGGAGTAGATAATGACGGCTACAGAATCATTGATGGCCGTCGCGCTGTGAATAACGATGGTCGATCCCTTATAATTGTCTTTTTCGGTTGACGGCATCTTTTGATAAAACTGTGCGGCAATGTCGAGGTAGCTGTTGTTGACGGAGTCTTGCACCATAAATTTCTTGGCTTCGTCAAATTTTCCGTCTAGCGCCGACCGAATAAAAAGACGGGCAGCATCTAACTCGTTCTCGGCAGTAATGTTCTTTTCTTGCGGGGGTTGGCAAGCTTGAAGGGCAACTACCATAGCCGTCAACAGCCGCAGCGTGAGCAATACGTTCATTCGCATATGGCAAATTACAAAAAAATATGGTAGCCCTTAGCCAACAGGTATTACGAACGCTGATGAGGGGGCTGTTCCTTTTCGTGCTCTTGGTTATAGGCGCGCAAGATCTGCTTGACCAATCGGTGACGTACCACATCTTCTTCGTCGAGTTCGATATGACCTATACCTTCTATATTTTTTAAGATGCGTACCGCCGTTTGCAGCCCACTGCGTTGGTTGCGGGGCAAGTCTACCTGCGTCATGTCTCCGGTAATGATGGCCTTTGCATTGGCTCCGATACGGGTCAGGAACATCTTTAGTTGCAGATCGGTGGCATTCTGGGCCTCGTCCAATATAATAAAAGCGTTATCGAGGGTACGACCCCGCATATATGCAAGCGGTGCGATCTCGATGGTGCGTGTGGTCATGTAATACCCCAGTTTATCGGCGGGGATCATATCGTCGAGCGCGTCATAGAGTGGACGCAGATAAGGATCGATCTTCTCTTTCAGATCGCCAGGTAAAAAACCCAGACTCTCTCCAGCTTCAACGGCCGGGCGAGTCAGAATGATCTTTTTGACTTGTTTGTTCTTGAGGGCACGTACGGCAAGAGCCACGGCAGTGTATGTTTTTCCGGTACCAGCCGGCCCGATGGCAAAAACAATGTCATTATGCTCGGCCTCTTGTACCAACTTTTTTTGATTGGCGGTACGGGCCCGAACCGATTTGCCATTAGGTCCAAAGACCAGCACTTCCGCAGGATTTTTTTCTTTAAAGTGATCGATTACCTCCTGGTCAT
>CAZZLP010000231.1:0-2785 GCA_964654705.1 uncultured Chitinophaga sp. | reverse complement strand
ATGCCGGGCAGTTCGATCGAAAATATCGAAGTAATGACACAGCCTCCTCCGCAATATGCCGGAGAGCCGGGCGGGGTCATCAATATTATAACCAGAAAAGGAAAGGCTGGAAAAAGCGGTCGGGTGTCTGTGGCCCTCGGAACAAGGGGCGAACGAAACCTGTCTGCCAATTACACGTATAGAAAGAACGGACTCTCCCTGAACATAACAGCCGGTTATAACGATAACAGTTTTACCGGCAAGGGTTCTTCGCTTCGTCAAAATAATTATACAGACAGCAGCAATTTTCTTTCTATCAACAATAGGAATCAAAATCGCTCTCAGCGCCCGATGGTCCGTTTTTCGCTCGATTATGAGTTCAATAAAAAATCGCTCCTAAATCTGGTGTTGCAGTATAACAGCCAGTGGTCGACCAACACATCGGCTACGCGGTTTACCAACTTGAATCGCTTTACTGCGATCAGTCGGATCAGTGACAGAGATGTATCCGGAAGTACGGGAGGCAATAGTCCGTCGGCCACTTTCAGCTACCAGTACAAGCCCAAGCCGGGAGAGACATTCAAGGTTGTTTTGAATTACAACTACTCGCAGACCGATAACAGCAGGGAGTTCAATCAGCGATATTATTATGCCAACCTTCAGTTTACGGGAGTTGATTCGCTGCAACGGCAGCAGATCGATCAGTGGGTAAACAATTACACCGTTCGGCTTTTTTATGATAAAATGCTCTCGGGTAAAAAGACGTTCTTATCGCTGGGCAGTTATTACCAGCAAGCGGCTAACCATGTAATCAACGAAGCCAGTTACAAGAAAAGACCCGAACAGCTACTGCTGCCACTGCCGGGGCTTAGCAATGATGTTTTATTTTACCAGCAAGTCGGTAATTGGAGAATGTCGTTGCGACAATTACTGGGCAAAGAGGCCAGCCTGACCTTGGGAACGGCGGTAGAGCAGACCGCCATCTTCTTCGATCTGCTAACCGAAAACCGCAAGGTCAACAATCGTTACCTCTCCTGGCTTCCGTTTGCCAACCTTAATAAGAGCTGGAAAGACAAGCTATCGTTGACCTTATCGTATCGTCGTACACTTAACCGGCCGGGGATGGGGCAACTTAATCCTACCATAGATTTTTCTGATCCCTACAATGTGCGATTTGGAAACCCATTCTTGGGAGCTTCCGGGGCACACAATTTCGATCTTGTCTTGAGTCGGACCCGTCGTGGTTATTTTTTGAATCTGGGGTTGGGCTACAACATCGTCGAAGATATCTTTAGTCCGGTACGCACCTTGCTCGAAGGCGGTAAAACGCAGGTAACCTGGGATAATATCAGTGGACGAAAAGAAATAGAATTCAGTAGTTGGAACGGGATCAATTTGTCAAAGAAATTTAAGTTGAACCTCAATGCCAGCTGGACCCTTCAGCGCTACAGTGCCTATGACATTGCCGTTCGCAAATTTCGAAATGGCGCCTCTTTTACTTCGTCTGTTGGTTATACCTGGGTGGCCAGCGATTGGTGGAATGCCAATGGAAATGTCAATCTCAACCGTTTTGCCAACCCGCAAGGTTTTGCCAATTGGACGGCAGCCATACAATTGGCCTTGCAACGAAAATTGCTACAAAAGAAACTTTTGGTAACGACCACGGTGGTAGATCCCTTTATCAACCAACAGCGAAAGAGTTTTACCTACGGTCCCAATTTTACCCTAGAGAGTTTTACCCTTACGCGTACCCAGAATTACCGGCTAACGCTAGCTTACCTGCTGAACGGTAAGAGGCCTTTACGGACGCGCTAATCTTTTCGCCAGCCAACTTTTTGACAGTGGAATAATCCATTCTTGCTCCAGAGCGTTCTTGGTTTGAACGGTATTATTGAAATACAGCGTATCGGCATCGATGAATCCTTTTTCGAAGGCATAGTCTACTTGTGCCAGGGGTAATCGCTCGATCTTGTCGTTGACCACGAAGGCCAATTGGGTGCGGTCCAGCAGCGGCGTAGTAAAGGCTTGTTCTATTTTTTTTATCAGGGCCACCGAGCTGTCGGTGCTGCAACCACTTACAAGTGTCGCGGACTCATCGGCCAGCAGCACGATAAACTGACCGAAGAACAAGTATCCCCTTGCCTTAACGGGCCGGCCATGCGATTGCCACTGCGCGGTAAAGTTGTCCAGCATTTCTTCAATGGCAAAAGCCTCTGCCAAGGAGAAAAGCCGGGTAGATTGATAGATCCATACACGCGCGTTGTCGGGAAAGTCGGCGGGTAACAAATGACGATACGCTAGGTTCATATCCGTTGCGTTAGGTGCCGGATCGGCTTGTTATTTTTCTAATTGCGCGGCAATGAGCTCTGCCACATCGAGCACTTTTACCTGGTCTTCTTTCTCTGCCAGTTTTACTCCGTCGCTTAGCATGGTGTTGCAAAAGGGACAAGCCGCAGCAATAATACCGGCTCCAGTGGCCAAAGCCTCCCGGCTTCTTTCGGTGTTAATTCGAACGTCTCCTTTTTCTTCTTCTTTGAACATCTGAGCACCTCCCGCACCACAACAAAGTCCGTTGCTGCGGCAACGTTTCATCTCTACCAGATCGGCATCGAGCCACTCCAATATTTCGCGGGGCGCTTCGTAAATGCCATTGGCCCTGCCAAGATAGCAACTGTCGTGATAGACGATCTTTTTTCCGGCGAACGAACCTCCTCCCTGTAATTTGATACGACCTTCGTTGATCAGTTGCTGCAACAGTGTGGTGTGATGGATCACTTCGTAGTGACCACCCAACTCGGGATATTCA
>CAZZLP010000230.1:0-2800 GCA_964654705.1 uncultured Chitinophaga sp. | reverse complement strand
TCAACACCGGCAATACGATCCATAGTAGTTTGTTATTGTTGAGTAGGTTATTGACTAAGATTATCCCTGACGCTGCTTAAAGCGGGGATTCTTTTTGTTAATGATGTACAGCTTGCCTTTGCGACGGACGATCTTACAGTCCACGCTGCGCTTTTTGATAGAGGCTCTTACTTTCATCTTGTTGTTTTTTCAGTCTTATTTGTATCGGAAATTGATCCGACCCCTTGTCAGATCGTAGGGCGAAAGCTCCACTCCCACTTTATCGCCGGGAAGAATACGGATGTAATGCATCCTCATTTTTCCGGAGATGGTCGCCAGGATCTCGTGTCCGTTTTCAAGCTTTACTCTGAACATGGCATTGGACAATGCTTCCAGAATAATTCCATCTTGCTTGATCAGCGGTTGTTTCGACATACGATTTTAAGGGGTGCAAAGATAGGTCGTTACCAGCGAATAACGAAGAAAATCGCTGAATTTTTCCCCGATGGTGGAAAACCCGGGGGCATTCAAAAAGAACAGCACATAAATAAATGAATGCCAGTCACTTAAGTGGCTATTTTTTAGCACTGCCCCTGCCCTGGCTTACTCTGCCCAGCTCATCACGTAATCTTGGTTTTCGATTTCGAGGGCCTGGCGGGTCAGCATCAGCGGACGAAAAGTGTCGACCATGACCGCCAACTCTTTGGTCTCTTTGGCGCCGATACTTTTTTCTACCGCGCCCGGATGCGGACCATGGGGAATGCCGGCGGGATGCAGGGTAATCATACCGCGTGTCACCGATTTACGGCTCATAAAATCGCCATCCACATAGTAGATGACCTCATCGCTATCGATGTTGGAGTGGTTGTAAGGAGCGGGTATGGCCAGGGGATGATAATCGAAAAGCCGTGGCACAAAAGAGCACACCACAAAAGCATCGGTCTCGAAGGTCTGGTGAGTGGGGGGCGGCATGTGCACGCGACCCGTAATGGGCTCAAAATCGTGTATCGAAAAAATATAGGGATAACAACAACCGTCCCATCCCACCACATCGAAAGGATGGGTACCATAGTGAAGTCCGTAGAGTACGCCTTTCTTTTTGGCCTTGATCAAAAAATCTCCTTTCAGGTCAATGGTCAATAAGTCTTGCGGAGGCCGTATATCCCTTTCACAATAGGGCGAATGCTCCATCAGTTGACCCCGACGGCTTACGTAACGCTTTGGAAAGCGAAGTGGTGTAAACGATTCTACGATAAAAAGACGATTATCGGGAGTATCGAAGTGTATCTGGTAGATCGTACCTCTTGGAAGAACGATATAATCGCCATAGCGGAAAGGCAATTGACCGTACTGCGTAATTACTTTTCCGCTTCCTTCGTGTACAAAGATCAGTTCGTCCCCATCGGTATTCTTGTAAAAGTAATCGGTAGTGCTATGGCGCGGAGCGGCCAGTACAATGTGACAATCGGTATTGACCAGAACGGGAATACGACTTTGCAGGTAATCGTCGATACGCGGCACGTTGAATCCCTCGAAGCTTCGGTGCTTGAGCATTTTTTCTTCGGCGACCTGTGGCGAGACGTCTTGTTGCGGCTCTGTGCGAATGATCTGGGTAGGCGGATGACAATGATAGAGCAACGCATAGTCATCGCTGAATCCCTCGGTAGAAAATAATTGCTCACTGTACAATGAGCCGTCGGGCTTTCTGAATTGCGTGTGTCGCTTATGAGGAATGGAGCCTAGCTGATAATAATGGGGCATAGCTTGTATTTAGAAGTATACTCACATACCGGGAAACCAGGGCCGGCCGACCACCTCGCGAAAAGGCCAGGGCATGGCAGCCAAGATCATCAGTAGCGAAATCAATAGCGCGTAAGAGGCCGGTTGATAAGAGAGCACCTTGGCCTTGGTACGGGCCCAAGTGATCAGCACTACGGCCAAGATCATCAGTAACGGATGCTCTACCAGGTAGAAACGGTAGAAAGAATCCTTCATAACGGACGTTCCCTCAGGCACGTTGCCCCACGAATAGCGTCCTCCCAATATCTGATAAAGACCGATCAGCAACATGGTATGGGCCGCGATCATCAGAAACAGAGTGGTCGATCGCAAGGATTCTTTTTTTGTAAAGGCCTGAAAGATCGAGAGCAATAATAACACGAGCACCACCCAGCGCAGGGCATTGTGCAGATGCAACAGTCCGGTTTCCATACATTTGATTTTGTGTAAATCAAATATAAGAAAACTCTTTGCTTATTCTACCCAGTCGGCAATAAAGACATTGGTATCGCGAGTGCCGCCATTGTTGCGGTTGCTGGCAAATACGATCTTTTTACCATTGGGAGAGAACATCGGAAAGGCATCGAACCCTTTGTCGCGGCTGATCTTTTGCAAATTGGTACCGTCTTCGTTGATGGTATAAAGATTAAAGGGAAATCCTCTTTTGTACTCGTGATTAGAGGCAAAGATGATACGCTTGCTGTCGGGCATAAACACAGGTGCCCAGTTGGCCTGGCCGTATTGCGTAATCTGCCGGGCATTACTGCCATCGGCATTGGCCACCCATACTTCCATGTTAGTGGGAGCCACCAGGTCTTGGGCCAGCAATTCTTTGTACTCATTGATCTGCTCGGGCGTTCGGGGCCGGGAGGCGCGCCAAATGATCTTTTTACCGTCGGGGCTAAACCAAGCGCCGCCATCGTAGCCCAGTTCGCTGGTAATGCGTCTTTCTTTTCCGCTGGCCAGGTCCATAATGTAAAGGTCAATATCTCCGTCTTTGGTGCTAGTATAGATCATTTTTCTTCCATCGGGAGAAAGGGTT
>CAZZLP010000229.1:0-2805 GCA_964654705.1 uncultured Chitinophaga sp. | reverse complement strand
TGGCTACCGGGGCAATATTTTTTTCGCAGCGAACCGAAAGGGCATTCACCTGCTTGCAGAGAATGGGAATTACCGATTCGATCAGCGTCGGAGAAGCTGATGCAATATGCAGGTTGACCGGATCTTTGGGTTTGAGCTGGTGCTTGTTTCGGGCATCACGTACGGCCGAGATCATTTCTTTAAGCAGTTCGCCGGCCGCTAACCGTTCGGTATTGAATGTCGCGGGCGCCGCCAGTCTACGAACCGTCAGGTCCTCTTGTCTTGGTCGTAATTGATGAAACACTTCTTCGGTAATAAAAGGCATAAAAGGATGCAGCAGTTGCATTAGCTCTTCGAAAAAAGTAATCGTTCTTTGATAGGTGGTGGCGGGTAGTGGTTGTTCAAAGCCTGGTTTGACCCATTCGAGGTACCAGCTACAAAAATCGTCCCAGATCAGTGAGTAAATGGTCTTGAGTGCTTCGCTCAATTTGTATTCACCATAGAGCTCTTCGAGCATGGTGCGTACTTCTTGTAACCGACTATCGAACCAATCTATGGCAAAGGCCGGGGTACTGATTGCAGGGTCTTCGGATTGCCGCGCTTCCCAGCTGCGCACCAGTTTAAGTGCGTTCCAGATCTTGTTATTGAAATGAAGTCCTTGCTCGTTGGTGCTTTCGTCCCATAGCAGGTCGTTACCGGCCGGTGAGGCGATCATGATCCCAAATCGAACGGCATCGGCCCCGTAGCGATCGATCAGGGCCAACAGATCGGGAGAATTGCCCAGACTCTTGCTCATTTTTCTGCCCTGCTTGTCGCGCACGATACCGGTAAAGTACACTTGCCGAAAGGGAATCTGTCCTTGAAACTCACAACCGGCCATGACCATACGGGCCACCCAAAAAAAGATGATCTCGGGTGCGGTAACCAATGTTTGGGTAGGGTAGTAGTAGCCGATCTCTTTATTACCGGGTTCGCTGTATCCTTTAAATACCTCGAATGGCCAAAGCCACGAAGAAAACCAGGTATCCAGACAATCCTCATCTTGGCGAAGTGTAGAGGGATCACTACCGTATAATTTTCTATACTCCAATCGAGCGCTTTCCAGATCGGCGGCTACTACCAATTGGCCTTGCTCATCATACCAGGCCGGTATACGGTGGCCCCACCAGAGTTGCCGCGAGATGCACCAATCTTTAATATTCTCCATCCAGTGGCGGTAGAGATTCTTGAATTTGGCAGGGTAAAATCTGATATCGTCATTGGCCACTGCCTGTAAGGCGGGGCCGCTGATCTTTTTCATATCGACCCACCACTGTAAGGAAAGGCGAGGTTCTACTACTACATCGGTTCGCTCACTATAGCCTACTTCGCTGCTATAGGTTTCTGTCTTTTCAATGAACCCTTTCTCCTCTAGTTCTTTCACAATGAGTTTTCGCGCCTCGAAGCGGTCTTTCCCAACGTAAATACCGGCCTCTTGACTTAACGTTCCATCATCATTGAGCACATCGATTACTTCTAATCCGTGTTTTTGGCCCAGCTGGTAGTCGTTCGTATCGTGCGCCGGCGTTACTTTGAGTGCACCGGTACCAAAGTCCATGCTCACATACTCGTCGGCAATAATCTTAATACGACGGCCAATGAGGGGTACAAACGCATAGCGCCCCTGCAGTAATGTATAGCGGGGATCGTCGGGATGTACACAGATGGCCGTGTCTCCCATGATGGTCTCTGGTCTTACGGTAGCCACTACGATGTACTCGTCCTTGTCACCCTCTAATTTGTAGCGAAGATGGTAAAGGGTTTGTTGCGTTTGTTTACGGATCACCTCTTCGTCGCTCAGTGCGGTCTTGGCCCGGGGATCCCAGTTGATCATTCTTTTTCCTCGGTATATATAGCCCTTGTGGTAAAGCGCTATAAAAACATCGATAACGGCTTTATAATAGGCAGGGTCCATGGTAAAATGCGTCCGCTCCCAGTCGAGACTGCATCCCATTTTCTTTAATTGCTCTAAAATGATGCCTCCGTATTTATTTTTCCATTCCCAGGCATACGAGAGAAATTCATCGCGGCTGAGCGTGGCCTTTGCGATCCCTTTTTCACGAAGCAGTTGTACTACTTTCGCCTCGGTGGCAATAGAGGCATGATCGGTGCCCGGTACCCAACAGGCGTTTTTGCCCTGCATGCGGGCGCGTCTGACTAAAATATCCTGTATCGTATTATTGAGGCAATGCCCCATGTGCAGTACGCCGGTAACGTTGGGAGGAGGAATCACCACCGTATAGGGCTCGCGATTGTCTGGTTCTGAATGAAAATACCCTTTATCGGTCCAGTGACGGTACCATTTATTTTCTGCCGGTCCGTGCTCAAAATTTTTACTCAACTCCATGGGGCACAAAAATACCCGGTTTTACCCTTATGACAATCAGCTAACGCAGGCCTCGAGAGTGGCGTTAATGCCTCGTTCCAAAATGGAGTCGCACATGGGTTTTAGGATATCGAAATCGCCTTTTTTTACCCCGTATTTTCCTTTATAGTGAATCAGGTAGGCGCATTGTTCGGCCTGTTCTTCGGTATGACCGCATACTTCTACCAGCGTAGAAATGACCCAGTCGAAGGTATTGACCTCGTCGTTCCAAACGATCAGCTGTGCGGGCGCACCCGTATCGGTCAGTAACTCGGTGCCCTGGTAGGGCTCAAAGTAGGGGTCATGCTGGTAAAATGACATATTTACAAAATTAAGAAGATGCCTGTTTCTTTAAAAAGCTTTGTTGAAATGCGTGCCCCCCCTTATCTTTGCCCTCCGCAAAAAGGGAGCTTAGCTCAGCT
>CAZZLP010000228.1:1024-2820 GCA_964654705.1 uncultured Chitinophaga sp. | reverse complement strand
GAGATCGATAATTTAGTCCCCAACACGCGTTATCGGATCTTGATCTCTTTTGATGTAAAAAAAAGTGGTAAGTATGCGCTTGATTACATTACGGGATTTCAAAATTTGCAATATACCCTCGGTGATCCGCCAGAGTTTGTCAATCCATTGAGAGGTACCAGTCTTGCTTCGGTGTCGGGTTTAACGGTCAGTACGTTCGCCATTCCGAGTCCTGTTTTTTCTAATAGTACTACGTTTAATACAAAGGCCTCCTTAAGTTTTAATACGCTTAAGACGCCGGCTTCGTTTAATCCTGAAACTACTTCTCCTGTCTCTACCTTATCGTCGCAGGTACGTGATAAAGGTAATATGGTACTTTGGAATGGAACGTTGAATAGCATTGCATACGTGGGTGCTATAAATATGACACCCCAGGATGTGTCGGCCACCCTTATTGTCGAGTTTACTAAGGCAAATAATGCTAATAAGGTAGTGCTGGCTTGGGGCGGCCATATTGCATCTTTACAGGATTGGGGCCAGGGAAGTTCTGCTTCTTCTATTCCCGGTTCTCCTTATCATATGTTTATTCAAAATGTCAGAAGGGTTAGTGACAATACGCTGGTGTGTAACGGAAATATGGATTGTCAGTTAGCTACCGATGCTGTTACACCAGTACCCACTTGCTCTATTACGGGTCCTACTTTGATCTGCCCCAGTGTTTTCCCCATCAACTACACGGCAACATTGGACGCTGCTCAAAATGGTCCAGTTTCCTACCGGTGGGTATTGACCAATCAAAATCTTTCTGCGGATGCTTCGCTTACGGGTACCGTTTCTGGTACCACTGCAGCAGGTAGTATAACCGGTTCTGTAATTCCGGCCTCTCCCAATTTTACCGCAGGCGGCACTTATTTACTCCAACTACAGGTGGTACGCAACGGCATCTCCGGTGTTTGCTATCTTAATTCTTCTACTGCTCCGGGTGCGGTGGTCAAAGTCAACAATGCAGCACTGTCTGCCTCGGCAAACCCCGTTGCTATTTCTCTCAACACGACCAGTAGCAGCCAGCTTAGTGCTGTTTCCTTACTCGATGGGCAACCCGCCAATGGAAGTTTCAGTTACGACTGGACCGTAGTCAGCGCTGGTGGTTTACTAGGGGGAACGCTTTCTTCAAGTACCTCTCGTACACCCATTTTTACGGCTGCTGTTGCAGGCACTTATGTCTTTAAGGTCAAGGCAACCCAACAGACTGCTCCGTTCTGCGTTGACTCTACCCTTGTTACAGTTACTGTTACCGCTCCTCAATCATGTCCAACGGTGCCACGTCAGCCGATCTGTGCTCAAACCGCCGGATTAACCTATACGGCATCATCTCCGGCAGCCCCTGATGTTACCTATAGTTGGTCGGTCAATAACGGGGCTTCACTTCAATCCGCGAACGGGTTGCAGTCAATAGGAGTAAATGCAGGGTCACTTTCGTTCGACCTCGCTTTAACGCTCGATTATTTAAACCCGCTGCTTGATAACTTAGTCTGCACTTACCCGGTTACTGTAAATGCACTGCCTGTGGTCAGTACTGGTTCGTATGGTCCTTACTGTGCGGGCGGAGCGGTGGTTACATTGGGTGGCAGTCCTGCCGGTGGTACTTGGTCTGGACAGGGAGTAAGCGGAAGTTCATTTACACCGGCCACTGCAGGTGTCTACTCGGTAACGTACAGTTATACTGATGAAAATGGCTGCAGTGCTTCGGCTTCTACCGCTATTACTGTAAATGCACTGCCTGTGGTCAGTACTGGTTCGTATGGTCCTTACTGTGC
>CAZZLP010000228.1:0-924 GCA_964654705.1 uncultured Chitinophaga sp. | reverse complement strand
GGGCGGAGCGGTGGTTACATTGGGTGGCAGCCCTGCCGGTGGCACTTGGTCTGGACAGGGAGTGAGCGGAAGTTCATTTACACCGGCCACTGCAGGTGTTTACTCGGTAACGTATAGTTATACTGATGAGAATGGTTGCAGTGCTTCGGCTTCTACCTTGATCGTTGTAAAGAACAAACCCGTTATCAACGCCGGTTGTTATGGTCCTGTATGTCTAAACTCCTCACCTGTGTTTTTGAGTGGCACGCCCACTGGTGGAAGTTGGAGTGGCCCTGGCGTAACAGGTCGAAGTTTTGATCCCATCGAAGCGGGCCCCGGCATACATGTGTTGACCTATACCTATCAAGTGCCTGGAGGTTGCGTGTTAACAGCCACCGCCACTATCGAAGTTCTTTCATTACCTGAGGTGGACGCAGGATCTTACGCACCCATTTGCCTGAACCAGGGACTAATTACCCTGAGCGGAATGCCTGCCGGGGGCGATTGGAGTGGTATCGGGGTGAGTGGAAATCAATTTAGTCCGATCGCTGCAGGTGTTGGCTCACATACCGTAGTCTATAGTTATACCAATGTAGCTGGTTGCTTTAACAGCGATGAGGTGATCATTGAAGTAACTGAATGCGAAGAGCCCGGCAAAAACACCTATACGCAACGGTTGGTACAAGCACCTGTCACCAATATGCCAACGAGTAACGATGTAAAAAAAGGAGTGGGAGCTGCTGCCATAAAGATTAAACAGGCTGACCTTCCTTCGGTGAAAGTTTTTCCTAACCCTTATAAGGATCAGGTACGTTTTTTAATCACTACGGCTACTACCGAGAAAGTGGGAGTAAAGATCTACGATATTAATGGTCAATTATTGGCTGTTGTATTCGAAGGAGAGGTGGCAGCAGGCGTTACTAAAACCATCCTTTATACCATGCC
>CAZZLP010000227.1:0-2835 GCA_964654705.1 uncultured Chitinophaga sp. | reverse complement strand
AACACGGGTAGCAATGCACTTTTTTGGCGCCCCTCGGGGTAACGGGCCACGATCAGCTGTACCTCTTTTAATTTATTGTCAGAAAAACGTTGTTGCATGCGATAATTCTTTTTTGGCAGTGTATGGTTTTAAGCGTCCATCTCTCCGGCGATCAGATTTAAACTACTCATGGTAATAATGGCATCACTGAGCATAGCTCCCTTGACCAACTCTTCGAAAGCCTGGTAATAGATAAAACAAGGCCTTCTGAAGTGTAATCGGTATGGGGCTCTTCCACCATCGGAGATCAGATAAAATCCAAGTTCACCATTACCGCCCTCTACCGCATGATAGACTTCGCCGGCCGGAATATCGGTCTCTCCCATAATGATCTTAAAGTGGTAGATTAGTGCCTCCATTTTAGTATAGACATCTTGCTTGGCAGGCAGATAGTACTCCGGTACATCGGCATGATAAACATCTGCATCGGCCCCTTTAAAGGATTGTACTTTTTGATAGGCCTGCCTGATAATGGACAAGCTCTGCCACATCTCTTGCTCGCGCACTAGCCAGCGGTCGTAACTGTCGCCGGTACTTCCCACCGGGATGGTAAATTCAAAATCTTGGTAGCTGCTGTACGGCGCGTGTACGCGTACATCGTAATCGACACCGGCCGCACGCAGGTTAGGACCTGTAAATCCATAGTTGAGCGCTCGCTCGGCACTAATACCGCCCACTCCAATGGTCCGATCCATAAAGATGCGGTTACGCTGAAACATGTTCTCGAATTCCTTGAGCGCTCGGGGATACTCATCGAGAAATTTCTCGAGCTTCTGAAAGGCGATGTCGTTAAAGTTGCGCTCAAAGCCTCCGATACGTCCCATATTGGTTGTTAACCGCGCTCCACAGACCTCTTCGTAGATCTCATAGATCAGTTCGCGGTACTGCATTACATACAAGAAGCCGGTATAGGCGCCCGCATCTACTCCCATAATCGAATTACAGATCAGGTGATCGGCAATACGGGCCAATTCCATGATAATGACGCGCAAATAGTCCACTCGCTTGGGGGTAGTAACTCCCAGCAATTTTTCGCAGGTCATATGCCAGCCCATGTTATTGAGCGGAGAAGAGCAATAGTTCAGTCGATCGGTGAGCGTGGTAATCTGAGCCAGCGGACGTCGCTCGGCCAGTTTTTCGAAGGCCCGATGTATATAGCCAATGGTCTGGTCGGCCGAAACGATGCGTTCACCGTCGAGCTCCAGAATATTTTGCATCACTCCGTGCGTGGCCGGGTGCGTTGGCCCCAGGTTTAGCGTGGTGGTCGTTTTCTCTATCGATCCTTCGGGCAGTTTGATGTGTTCGCTCATACGAATGCCCCCTTGGGGCGATTTATAGTGATTCAGCCGCGGCCGAACATTTCATCGTCCTTATCAATGCGGGTTTGATCTTCTAACGGAAATTCTTTTCGCATAGGAAAATAATCCATCTCGTCGACGTTCAGGATCCTCTTTAAATTGGGATGACCCACGAAGTGGATCCCGAAGAAATCATAGGTCTCGCGTTCCATCCAATTAGCAGACGAGAACAACCCGGTTGCCGTGTAAACATCGGGCTGCTCCACACCGGTAAATACTTTAAAGCGCAACCGAAGATTTTCGCTCAGGTTGTGCAAATGATAGACCACGGCCAGCTCACGCCCTTTTTGATCGGGATAATGAACACCGGTCAGGTCGGTCAAAAAGGTAAACCCCAATTGCGGATCGTCGTAAAGAAAATTGAGCACCTTTAAATTGATCTCTTTGGACGCCTCGAACTGGAGCATATCATACGAGGTACTGAAAGCACCGACCTGGTTACCGAATTTCTCCGTTAGTCGTTGTTGTATGATCTCGTTGGTAAGTGTCATGCAATACTTATTGAATACCGTAGCTTTCAAGCAACGCTTTATAGCCGGATGAATTACGACGACGAAGACTTTCTTTTCCTACCAGGTCTTGTATACGAAGTACGCCATCGATGATCGCTTCGGGGCGAGGCGGGCAACCAGGCACGTACACATCAACGGGTACCACCTGATCGATTCCCTGCAATACGCTGTATGTATCGAAAATACCACCACTGCTGGCACAGGCTCCTACCGCGATCACCCAGCGAGGTTCTGCCATTTGCAGATAGACCTGCTTAACAACGGGACCCATTTTTTTTGCAATGGTCCCCATGACCATCAAAAGGTCGCATTGGCGGGGAGAGAAGCCCACTCGCTCCGATCCGAAACGCGCCAGGTCGTAATGCGATCCCATGGTGGCCATAAACTCGATGCCACAACAAGAGGTCGCGAAGGGCAAGGGCCAAATTGAATTTTTTCTGGCCAATCCGATAACGGAGTCGAGCGAAGTGGCAAAAAAACCTTCGCCCTGGTGTCCGTCTGGCAGGGGGGCCATACTGATGTCGGCCTCCAGTGGCTTTTGAACAAGATTGTAAGAAACCGGACGACTCATATTCTCCTCATTTTAAAACATAACAAGCACTGCGTTCGAATGTTGTTACAAAAAGTAATTAGTCTTCCCACTGTAAGGCCCCCTTTTTTAGGATATAAAAAAAGCCACACAGAAAGAAACCCACAAAGAGGGCCACTGCAAAAAATCCATTCCACCCAAGACCTTTGAAATTGACGGCATAGGGATAGAAGAAGATCACTTCAACATCAAAAAGCACAAAGAGAATGGCCGTTAAAAAATATTTGATGGCCATGGGCTGACGGGCATCCCCGTGCGATTCAATGCCGCTGGTAAAATTCTGAAGCTTGTCACTGGTCTTACGACGGGGTCCCAACAAATGGGTAGCCACCATTAA
>CAZZLP010000226.1:0-2856 GCA_964654705.1 uncultured Chitinophaga sp. | reverse complement strand
GGATAAACGTCAAATAGTTTCATGTCAGAAAAAGCTGGCTTTTAGTCGCAGTCCGGACATTTCCGGTATTCCAAAGAGTAAATTCATATTTTGTACCGCTTGCCCGCTGGCTCCTTTCAATAAATTATCGATAATGCTATGTATGACCAGCATGTTGCCCTTTTTCTCGAGCTGTATAAAAGCTTTGTTGGTATTGATCACTTGCTTTAAAAAGATCGGAGATGCAGCTACATGTATAAAAGGATGTTTCTCGTAATAGGATTCATAAACATCCATCAGCGCTGTCATTGAAAGAGGGCATTCCAGTGCAGAACTTACAAAGATGCCACGGGTAAAATCGCCTCGCCAGGGAACGAAGTGTAGCGCTAGCTGCTCTTGTTTTGTGAGTTGCAGAAGTGTTTCTCCGATCTCTTCGCCGTGTTGATGCTCCAGGGTTTTATAGGCTTGTATGTTATTGGCACGCCAGCTAAAATGGGTCGAAGTGCTTAAGCCTTGTCCGGCTCCTGTACTGCCGGTAATGGCTGTCGTGTAGATGGCTGGTAATGCTGTTTTGCTTGCCAGTGGCAATAAGCCGAGCTGTATAGCGGTGGCAAAACACCCGGGGTTGGCTACCCATTTTGCTTTTTCGAGTTGCAGTCGATTCAGTTCGGGCAATCCATAAACAAAAGCATTATTCATAAAGTTTCGAGTGCCTTTATGACGAAAGTCCATTGTCAGGTCAATGACCCGTAGCTGTTCAGGAATTGCATGATTTTCTAAAAACGATCTGGACTCGCCATGCGAAAGGCAAAGGAACAATACGTCTATCTTATCGAGTGGATGCTCTTCGGTAAAGCAAAGGGAGCTGTCTCCCAACAGGTCTGCATGTACAGCGTAGATGGGTTTACCTGCCTGGCTTCTGCTGTGGGCAAAAATGATCTCTGTCATGGGATGCTGCACCAGCAGCCGGATCAACTCCCCGCCCGTATAGCCGGCGGCGCCAAGGATACCTGCTTTAATCTTTTTCATTGGCGCTGCGCTTGACGGACTCATAAATGAAGGTTTGCTGAGCAGCGATCTTGCTAAAGCCGCGAACATCTGCTCCGGTAAAGCCGGTGTTCATTTCGCCGTATTTGCCAAACCGGCTACTCATCAGGTCAAAAGGGCTTGTAATACCCGTAATTTGAAAACGATAGGGGTGCAACTCAATAAATACTTGGCCCGTTACTTGTTGTTGACTGTTGGTAAAGAAAGACTCAATATCACGCATAACAGGGTCCAGGATTTGTCCTTCATGCAACCAGTTTCCGTAGAATAAAGACAGTTGATCTTTCCATTGCAGTTGCCACTTCGTAAGTACATGTTTTTCTAGTGCATGATGGGCCTTGAGAATGATCATTGGTGCTGCTGCCTCAAAACCAACCCGTCCCTTAATGCCAATGATGGTATCCCCAATATGTATATCCCTTCCGATCCCGTAGGGGGCAGCGATCGATTGTACATGTTGAATGGCTGCTGCAGGATGATCAAAGACTTGCTCATTGACACTAATCAGTTCTCCCTTTTCGAAGGTCAGGATTATCTTTTCACTTTCGAATTTTGTAACCGGAGTCGGCCAGGCTTCTTCTGGCAGCATCCCATTTGATAAAAGGGTTTCTTTTCCTCCCACACTGGTACCCCAAAGACCTTTGTTGATGGAGTAAGCCGATTTTTCAAAATTCATGGCTACCCCCTTTGCTTGCAAGTAGCTTATCTCTTGTTCGCGGCTCAGTTGTTGGTCACGAACGGGGGTTAGGATAGGCACTTGCGGTATTTGGATCTGAAAGATCATGTCAAAACGTACCTGGTCGTTACCGGCACCGGTACTGCCGTGCGCCACTGCGTCGGCATTTAGCTCTTTTACATGTTGTACGATACCCAGGGCTTGAATCAGTCTTTCGGCCGAAACGGATAACGGGTATGTATTATTTTTCAATACATTTCCGAAGATCAGGTAGCGTATAATTTTATCGTAGTAGTGTTCTACTGCTTCTAAGGTCTTATGCGAGGTGACCCCCAGCTGATAGGCGTGTTTTTCGATGTGGGTGAGCTCTTCTTGACTAAAGCCTCCCGTATTTATCAAAATACTGTGCACGTCGTAATCGAGCTCATCCCGCAAGTATTTGACGCAATACGAGGTGTCCAGTCCTCCACTAAAACCAAGTACCACTTTTTTTCGCATGGTTAGTTTCGTTTTGGGTTAGTTCGGTTTACTTCATGTGCTTTAAAAAAGGACGCAGTAGTTTCCATTGCTTAAAACGTAAAAGGCGTTCCAGTCCTCGCTTTTTGTCTTCAAAAAACTTTTTGGTCTCTTCCGGCTCATAATGATCTGCCGGGTCGTAGAGCATGGCTGTGCACATGCAATTCTTTCTTTCTTTTGCCTGAAGGGTCTCATAGTTAACACAACTCTTGCAGCCCGACCAAAAAGCTTCGTCTTGGGTCAACTCCGCATAGGTGACCGGTTCGTATCCCAATTCGCTATTGATCTTCATGACCGCAAGACCGGTGGTTAATCCGAAAATTTTGGCTGCCGGATATCGCTCACGTGAGAGTTGAAAAATCTTCTTCTTTATCGCTTTAGCTACCCCCGTTTTGCGAAAGGCCGGGGCTACGATGAGGCCGCTGTTGGCAACATATTCGCCGTGACTCCAAGTTTCGATATAGCAAAAGCCTACCCACGTACCGGAACTGGTGAGGGCAATGACCGCCTTCCCTTCTTCTATTTTTGCTTCTATGTATTCCGGCGTTCGTTTTGCAATGCCCGTTCCTCTGGCCGCGGCAGACGCAGCCATTTCTGCTGTAATCAAGTTCGCAAAATGCTTGTCTTCGGGTGTGGCT
>CAZZLP010000225.1:0-2858 GCA_964654705.1 uncultured Chitinophaga sp. | reverse complement strand
TACCAGACAGGCCCAGCGACTAACGTTGACCAGTCGTGCGTTTTACAATGACCGGCTGGGCCCCTACGAAAAATTCCTGTGCACGTATTTTGGGTTCGACAAGCTGCTGCCCATGAATACCGGGGTCGAGGCTGTAGAGACCGCCATCAAACTTTGTCGCAAATGGGCCTATCACCATAAAAATATCGAAGAGAACCAAGCGGTCATTATAGTTTGCGAAGGAAATTTTCACGGCCGCACCTCTACGGTCATTTCCTTTAGCAGTGACTCGGAATCTAAACATCAATTCGGTCCCTATATGCCGGGCTTCGTATCGATTCCTTTCGATGATATCGATGCACTTTGCGAGGCCTTGCAAGATAAACGGGTAGCCGGATTTTTGGTAGAGCCCATACAGGGTGAGGCCGGCGTGGTCGTGCCCTCACCGGGTTACTTACGTGCCGCCTGGGAAGCTTGTCAAAAAGCCAATGTGCTTTTTATTGCCGACGAGATACAAACCGGACTGGGAAGAACGGGAGCCCGTCTGGCTTGTGATCACGAAAGCGTGCGACCGGATATACTGATCTTGGGCAAGGCACTTAGCGGCGGTATGCTACCGGTTAGCGCGGTACTCGCTGACGACGAGATAATGATGGTGATTCAACCCGGTCAACACGGATCGACCTATGGAGGAAATCCGCTGGCTTGCGCAGTGGCGGAGGCCAGCATCAACGTACTGGAAAAAGAGCAAATGGCCGCCAATGCCAAAGAAATGGGAGAGCGCTTTCGACAAGGTATCAAAGCACTGAGAAGTCCGCATATTGCACTGGTGCGGGGCATGGGGCTTATGAATGCCGTGGTCATTGAGCACCCCGATAAAGAGGCAGCCTGGAAACTTTGCATCGAAATGATGCAAAACGGGTTGCTTGCCAAACCCACGCATGGCGATAAGATTCGCTTTGCCCCCCCGCTGATCATTACGGCCACGCAGATCGACGAGGCACTCCTGATTATCGAAAAAAGTCTTGCAGTACTGGATTAATGTACGATAAGCGGATAGGAGCAGCTGCGGCCAGAGAGGCAAACAGCCACCAGGTAATAGATTCCAGCAGGTAACGCCGGAGCGTACAATGTAAAGGCTTGTTGCCCCGTGGCATTGCGCACCGTGGTCACGAAGGGTTGTAGCTTGACCAGTTGCCCTGCCCTATTGTAAAGTTGGACGCAACGAATCGCCGATGAAGTCTCTACGACGGCCTTAATTAGTAATCCGTCAAACTGTACTTTTCGCCAAGCGGGTGTCAGACGCTCTTCTGGGGGAGCCACATAAATGACACTGCTATACGATCCCGTTCCGTCCTCGTCGATCTGCCTGATACGGTAACAAACCCTTGAGTGCAAAGAAGCGGTATCCAAGAATGAGTAGCGTCTAGTTATTTGGCTGGTGACCGGGCCTGAGGCAGCAGGCACAGTTCCTATCCACGTATAGCGAACGCCATCGATCGATCTTTCGACTCGGAATTCTTTATTGTACATCTCGGCCGCCGTGGCCCATTGAAGCAGAACCGCAGCCTGATTTACCTCATAACGAAAATAGAGCCAGCTTACCGGCATGGTGATCGCATCTATCTGGTAGTAGATCTTCAGGTCGTCCATACGCCAGTTGGTTACGTTAATGGCGGTGGTGCCAGTGCCTTCATATCCGTAAATACGCAACTCTATGGGTTGAACCGATAATATGGATAACGACGGAGATTGTTGCCACGACCAGGTGCTATTGGCTTGCAAGGTGGCCGAGGCAACAGGGTTTGTATATTGATCTGCGCTGGTAAAAAGGGCCCATCTTGTAGGTCCCGATGCGGTTGAACGAGACCCGAAACCGATCGAAAGAATGCGCAACCGAAAGCCACCGGGTGGAGTAAGTGTAACACCGACATAGGCAGAGCCCGAAGCGCCCGTCTGCAGCGTCCCGGTGCGCGCCGCCACACCCGCATTGTTGGCACCCGAGGCACCCGGATAATTTTGCGAAGCAGAAAGCGTGGTATAAAAAGCAGTATTGCCAAAGTTATTTCCCTGTACCAGCGAGGAGACCTGCAAAGAAGATACAATCCCCGATGGTTGTAACTGCTGCATATCCCACCATAGCACCGGTTGTGCTTGTAAGGATAGCATCGAGCCTGAAAGCCCCACCCACACTGAAGCCAATAAAATAAATCGCATACCCCCAAACTTAACAGACCAGGGGTATCAATGGCAAGTAGTAAAAAAGATCAGGATGGTTTTTTAGGAAAAAGTGCCGCCATTAGCATCAGTCCACTGGCAAGGGCCAGCAAATAAAGACCATACATCCGCTGGGGGCACTCCCCTCCTCTGCAAAGAGAAAGGATCAGAAAATTTCGAATGGTCCAGGCCAGGTTAAAGGCTACGACCAATAAATTGGCACGCTTGGCCCACAGCGTTGGAATCAGGGTAAAGAGAAAATAGAAAAAACCCAACAACAAGTGCAGGTAGCCCGGCTTGCCGTAACGGGTGCCACTGGCATCGATACCTGAGATAATCAACTGTTTGGAAGGGATCAGTACCCAAGGCATGGCGCAGGCCAGTACCAATAATAGCACAGCAATGACTCCCAGCCAGGTAGCATAACGCATAGTGATCTGATTTGCGCCAGCAAGTTAATCAATTTTAGCAGGGGAAGATTGCCGGTTTAGCGAAAAAAAATACAATGGCAAACCGGCCAGCACAATCAGCAGGGCCAGCAATGAATTGATGACGGGTTGCCTTCCTGATGCAAATAGAGAGATATCCTTGTAGAGCGTGCCGATTAGATAGAGCGCAGCAAACAAAATAAAAAGCAGCGTTACAAAAGGATGACCGGTTAT
>CAZZLP010000224.1:0-2871 GCA_964654705.1 uncultured Chitinophaga sp. | reverse complement strand
AATTCGATCAACCGGTCTTTAAAGGGCAATGAATTACTGGGAGAAAATCCTACCGTAAGCGCAAAGGACTGTTTTGGATTGAGTACTCGCTCAAATTGAAGTGCATGGTATTTTACGGCCAATCCCGAAAGGTTATACTTTATGATATTTCCTTTCTCAAGCTGCGCATTGGCTATCGAAAAACATAGAACAAAGCAAAGAAATAAAGCGAAACGGAATTTTTTCATAGGATAAGGTTTAAGGTCATGGTGCTTAATAGCCTATTGCTGCTTAAAGCGTTGATCGTTGATGATAATATCATTATACCCAAGATCGTAGGGTTGTGCTACTACGATCCATTCTTTACCACTATTATATTTAAAAGTAATAGTATTGCCCTTTACAACATAGGTACCGACATCACTACCCGAAGAAGCGGCCGCTCCGCTTACGTTACCCGATCCGGAGATGGCTCCCACCCGACCATCACGAAACTTGCCATCCTTACCCAAAAACAGCGTAACGGATCTCGATACACTGCCGGCACTGGCAAAACCCGAGTAGGTCAGATCAGGAAAATAAGAGAACGTAAAGGGCTTTGCCTGCGAACAAATACCGCCGTCAAAACCCGAAAACACCCCATTTTTAAAATCTACATTGACCGTCTGGGTCTTTCCATCACCCCACCTTAGGGTCATCTTACTGCCGGAAAGAGAGTAAGTGGCCACATTCGAGGGATTAGCTGCTAACTCTTTGGCATATTGAACGGGATTTACCCCAAAGGCAGGATTACGGACTAGTTTTTTATCGGACGTAAAAAATAGCCACGATACATCGAGCGAGCTACCCCACATCTGCGTGCGCATGTACAAGCCCGACTGCCCAAAGAGCGTGGCAAGAGGCAAACACAAAAAGAGAAAAGTGATCAAACTATTTTTCATGATAAAAGAATTTAAAGTTGCAGTAGGGAAGGCTATTAATTTAGGCCGCCCGCAGCGATCAATGTAACTGCTTGATCTGTCCTCATTGTACCGCTATTAGTACCGACGATGGTTCCTCCATCCAAATTAATGAGAGTAGACAACCCCCTCATATTACCTGCTCCACCCGCTATAATAGAAAGACCATTTTCGGTAACGATAACCGTTTTGGAATCGACAGACTTTAATTCATTAGCCGAAGCTCTACTGACAACCAGCGCAAGAACACTTTGTGCCGCCGCTACGGTCGCCGTAACTGCACTGGCGGCAGCGTTGTAGACCGCTTTGCCCGTGTTGACGACAAAATTGGCAGAGGTCTCCCAGGCATTTCTGACAAAATTAAAAACGGCATCGGCCGATTGAAGACGGTACCCCGACGTTTTATATGATTGCAGACAAGCAAGCAGCAAGGCATAAGAACAGTTGCCCCGTGTCCATTGGTTCATTTCGTCAGTACTAGCTTGCCTTCCCAATACGGTCTGATAAGCCCGATTAATAGTAGCCTTGTTTTCGTTGGCATCACTAAGCAGATAGAGTACATGGTTATTCATCAGGTCGGCATAGGTTCTTTTTTGCTTGCTCCAAAAATCAATCTCTCCCTGTGCAGGGCTGCGACCAAATGCATCTCTATACGAAATTCGTACGGCCTCCACCGCCGAATTATTATCGGCTTTTAAAAAGTTATGATGAGTGGTAATATAGGAGTTGAGAGATTGGTCGGCCTGGCCATTCCAGAAGTTCATTTCGCCCGTGCTGGGGAAACGACCAAATACGTACCAATACGATAGATTGATTTTCTCGGCTTTCGATTGGGCATACGTGGTGACTAGAAAAAAGCAAGCCACCAACAACAAGATGATTTTATTCATTGCGCAGGGTTTAAAAGGTTGAACAATTTACCCCCGCGTATTTTTATCTGCTATACTCAATATTGAGTATAACGCCCCTCTCAGGATAATTTTTGACAGACTTGCATAAAATTCTCAGCACCCGTTTTCTCCAAAATACGCCTCCGGTGTGTGTGTACGGTATGGATACTGATCGATAAGCGAGTAGCCACTTCTTCGGTACTTTGTCCACTACAAATAAGATCCGCTATCCGCTTTTCTTGCGGCGTAAGCTTAAAGGGTAACTGCTCTTGTTCTTGAGAAGCCGTAATAAGCTCTAGGTAATCAATTTCTAACGCTACCAATTGCGCAAGACCTTCCAGTAATAACTGACCATCGATCTCTTTAGAAACAAATCCGTTGATGCCATTTGTCCGAGTTGCCTGCCGAATATAGTTATCCCTGTTCATGGTCAATAAAACAATAGCGCTCGAAAAACCGCCTCTACGTAAGTCTTGAGCAACCTCAAAACCAGTCTTTTCTTTTAAATGGTAATCTAATAACAATACTTTCGGCGCTATTCGTATGACCTCACGCACCGTTTTATCAGAACCCTCGCCGCTTCCTTTCCAAGTAAACTGAGGAAAAGTGGTTACATAGGCACCAAAAGACTGGGCAAAGATGGTATGGTCATCGATCAGAAAAACAGAAATGATATTACCCATGATGAACCGGTATTTGAATAGTGATTGTTGAGCCATCCGCATTACTTGCTATATTCAACTTACCTTGTAGCGCCTCTACGCGCTGCTTGATATTGATGAGCCCCTTACCGGCAAATAGGGCATCGCTATTAAAACCCTTTCCGTTGTCGACATAAGAGAACTCTACCATATCCTTCAACGAAAGCACAATAGCGACATGGGTGGCCTCCGCATGCTTGATCGTGTTGTTCAGCAACTCAGCCAGAATACGAAATAACTGTGTTTGTGCCATAGGACTTAACTGATGAGCAGCCGCTGCTCCCGAAAGCTGAATAGCCAATCGGTGTGTAGCTGATATTAAGGTAACATGTCTTCGTACGG
>CAZZLP010000223.1:0-2874 GCA_964654705.1 uncultured Chitinophaga sp. | reverse complement strand
TTCGTGTATCCGTTTACGTTGTAAAAATAGCGATTAATTGCCACACCCTTCGGTAAACATAGGAGAACCCTTTATCAGCTTTTCGCAAGTAGAAAGCACCAACGACGAAGCCAAAAAGGCCATTCAGCAGGGGGTGGCCACGCATGGGATGGCCTTTTTTAGCAGTAACCAGGTGGCAGGAAGGGGGCAACGAGGAAAAAGCTGGTCCGGAGAACCCGGTGCATCGATGGCTTTATCGGTGCTGATCCGGCCCGATTTTTTAACTGTTTTACAACAGTTTGAGTTAAGCCAGGCGGTGGCGCTGGGGGTACGGGATACGGTCGCGCCAATGACCGGCGAACAGCAGCTTCTGATAAAATGGCCCAATGACCTGTACTGGCAAGACAAAAAACTGGGCGGGATATTGATCGAGTCGGTAATGAGCAGCTCCGGAAACTGGTCTTGGGCCATTGCCGGGATCGGACTCAACATTAACCAAAAGATCTTTAACCCCTCACTGCCCAATCCGATATCGCTTTTTCAGATTACCGAACAAACTTATGAGCCGGCCACCGTGGCCCGGTCGTTATGTAATATGTTGGCCCGCCGGTTAGAGCAACTGCAGCAGCAAAAGACCCTGTTACTGCAACAGGAGTACAACGAATTATTATATAAAAAAGGAGAGCGGGTAAGACTTCGAAGCGGGAACAGAACATTTGAAGCGATCGTAAATGGCGTTACCGAAAAAGGCGAACTGTTGCTCGAAGGGGAGCCCTTACCCTTTAGGAGCGGTTCGATCGAGTGGCTGCCGCAAGATTAGTAGGCAGGGTCGAGGATCTCCTCGGCATGTTCACTGCTGCGGGGTTTGGTGATGACCCTTTCAATAATCCCCTTTTCATCTATGATAAATGTTGTACGAAGTACCCCCATGTATTTTCTTCCGTACATCGATTTTTCTGCCCATACGCCATACGCATTCAGGATCTTTTGATCGGTATCGGCCAGCAGGGTAAAAGGAAGGTCATGCTTTTCACGAAACTTCTTGTGCAAGACGGTATCATCGGGGCTCACCCCCACCACTGCATATCCTTTTTTGAGCAAGGCTTTGTAATGGTCGCGAAGATTGCAGGCCTGTACGGTGCAGGTCGAGGTAAGGTCTTTGGGATAACAGTACAAGACCAGCTTCTTTCCTTTAAAAGAAGACAGCGTAACTTTCTTTCCGTCCTGATCGATTCCGCTAAAGGCAGGGGCCTTATGGCCGGGTTGCAAGGTGGTCATCGTTTTCGTTTTATATTCTTACGTTTCTTTTTTACAGAAGGCTGGTAAGGACCACGCTTGATGTACCAAGTTCGTGTCGTCTCGTTGCCTACCGCATCTTGTACCGTCACGGTTAGCCGGTGGGTACCGAAGGGGCATCGTTCGTCGAAAGGATACACCCAGCTTCTGCCTTTATCATTGGTAAAACGCAGCCATTGCCCATTTAGTTCGGCACGAAACGAACGAATGATCCCAAAATTATCGGAAGGGGTAAAAACAAGCGAGCGACTGGCGCTTACATCGATGGTATCTCCCTTGCCAGCCAACCGTATCTCGGGTGCCAACGTATCGATGTAAGCCTGATAGTACCCAAAATCATCGAACAACGCCGTAATCCATCCTTGCTGATAAGCGGCAGGTTTTGTTTTTTTGACCGCCCCCCAGCTGCGTACGATCACCAATTTTTTTTGGTATGCGGCATCGAGCGGCATCGAAGGTTTGAGTCGGATCTGCAGATCGCTGTGCAACGGCCATTGTGTACTATTGAACCGATGTCTTCGGGTAATGGCAGGAGGTAACAAGGGGCCGGCATCGACCTGGTACTCCATAGCGATGCTGTCATAGACGGAACCCGCGGGTATGGCAAGTTCAACGTCGGAGCGTTTAAAAGAGAAAGATTGATAGGGTGTAATATAAAGAGGGGGTACTTCGCTTTTCTTATAGGGAAATACCGCAGCCGTACTGACAGGGGCGGTGCGCCGGTCTTGTTGCAACTGAAAATAAACCGATGACTGGTTTCCATAGGTATCCTCTACTCTGATCACTACCGAATACACCGCCGTATCCTCAAGGATGACCACGCCATTGTCCGAAAATTTTTTATAGAGCCCGCTGGCATCCCCAGGCAAAGGGGTAAGGTGCTGATAGAGTGCTCCCCCGTTTTGCTTATGCGCATAATCAATATGGGCATTGATATAACCGGTCTGGTCATAATCGATACTGTCAATGACAAATCCCGATACCCGCTTGTCATTGACCGATACCGTAGCGGCATAGATCCCATTGGGATTCGAAGAGCCACTCACCTGATCGAAGGCTTGTATGGCAAAACTGAGCTGCGACAAGGATGTCTTGATCAAGGAGCCGCTAACCGGCTCATACCCCCTTGAGGTTTTTTTGAGCGCAATGGCCTGCGGACGCTGGTTACTCATACTGCGGCTGCGGTCGTAAAAGACCAGCGACCGGACAACAGGTGGTACCCGATCTTGTATCGGAAAACCGAACAGCAACGGGTTAAGCCGCTTAGAAGTTTTTGTATCGATGATCTCAAAATGCAGATGCGGGCCCGCCGATCCGCCGGTGTTGCCGCTGTAAGCGATCAGTTGACCCTGGCGAACCGGAAACTGATCGGGGGCAAGCGACAACTCTACGGCCCATGACTCCTGCGCATATTGCTGCCTGGTTACATACTGTTCGATAGCGGGGGCAAAATCGTTGAGGTGGGCATAGAGCGTCGAAAGTCCATTGGCATGCTCGATAACGATAAATCGTCCAAAACTGAGTGGTCTGACCCCGATAAAGGCAATATGGCCGGTCGCGGCGGCCCGCACGGGAAGGTTTTCGCGGGCATCGGTTCTA
>CAZZLP010000222.1:0-2912 GCA_964654705.1 uncultured Chitinophaga sp. | reverse complement strand
CACGACCGGCAAAAAGAAAGAAGGTACCGCCAAAACCAAAGCGACCGCGAAACAAAGTCCAAAAAAGAAAGCAGCTTCTACAGTTGCCAAGGCTAAAGCAAATTTGTCGCAGAAAAAAGCGGTGCCCCAAAAAGGCAAGCCCAAAAAATAAGCATGAAGCGCTCCTACTGGGAAGATATGGCCAAGCGCTATAACGACGAGATCTTCGATGTGCGTCGTCAAGACAAAAAAGCGCTGATCACCAAGGCCATCAAAAAATACGCCGACCGGTCGCAACCCATTATAGACATTGGATGTGCGATCGGAAAATGGTTTCCGGTGCTCTCCCCTCTTTGCAAAGAATTGATCGCCCTGGATATTTCTTCGGCCAATCTGGCCATTGCAAAGACAGCTCATGCAAAATTTAAGAACATTACTTACCTGCAAAAAGACATGAGCCGGCCTGGGCAAAAACTACCGGTAGCACCACTGGGAATCTGTATCAATGCCATCTTAACGCCGCTGACCAAAGACAGAAAGATCTTCTTCAAGAATCTTTCTCGCTGTATTGCCCCGAGTGGAAAGCTGATCGTAACGGTCCCCTCGGTAGAGTCGTACCTGCTGGCCAGACGTGTTCAAACCGAATATAAGATCGACGCGTCGGTTTTTCCGAAACTCTCGAACGCGCAACAAGGTCTTCGCCAGTGGAAAAAACTGTTACAGGGCGTTTGCGATATTGACGGGGTGGCGCACAAACATTTTTTGGCAGAAGAACTACAACTACTTTTTTCTAAAGCAGGCTTTACCACGCTTCGTTTAGAGAAAATTGAATACTCTTGGAAAACGGAGTTTAACCAGCCTCCCCGATGGCTTTATCAGGCCCCTTGCCCTTGGGATTGGATGATTGTCTTAGAAAAAAATTGACGTTTTTTAAGACCTGTGGAAAAGTTTCGGTTGCTTTTGACCGAAGCAATGATGAACTTGTGGGTATGCAAGAAGACAAAGAAATCTCTGCGCTCTTTAGTCTGATCGATGATCCCGACGAAGAGGTCTACGGGGCGGTATCGGACAGGATCGCCAATTATGGACGCACCCTGATACCCAATCTAGAACACCTATGGGAAACCACCCCCAATGAACAGGTGCAACATCGTATCGAATCGCTGATCCATCGACTGCAATTACAAGACTTGCAAAACGACCTTCGGTCTTGGAAAACATCGGCCCATCCCGACCTGTTGGCCGGTGCTTTGCTCTGTACCCGTTTTCAATACCCCGACCTGACCATTGCCCCCGTACTCTCGGAGCTGGAAAAACTTCGCCGCAATGTTTGGCTCGAACTCAACAACTACCTGACACCGCTCGAACAGATCAACGTACTTACCAGTATACTGCTTAGCTATTACGGACTTAAGGGAAAAGCGAAAGACTACAGTCGCCCCGAAGAGTTCTTGTTGCAAACCGTTCTTTCGTCAAAAAAAGGAAATGGTTTCGGCAACGGAATCATTTACCTGCTATTGTGCGAAGGGCTGGACATTCCTATCAAGGCCATTCGTATTCCCGGGCAGTTCATACTGGCCTACTTTAAACCGGTATTGCAACCCCAGGGGCAACGCATACAATCGGTAGAAAAAATCGAGTATTTCATAGAGCCGGCGAGTGGGCAGATCTTTACCCGCAAAGAGGTAGACGGTTATTTTAAAAAAATGAATATTGCCCCGGAGCAAAATTTTTTCACGCCCCTTAACAATACTGACACCATTGCCCTTCTTATGACAGAGCTGGCTCAGTGTTTTGACAACGATGCAGAGCGTTACAAAAAAGAAGAACTCCTGGCACTGGCCAGGCTGCTGAACGAGTAAGGGCTTCCTGCCAGATCGATCAACGCAAAGAGAGTTCCCACCCTGAGCGATAGGTATCTTTTACAAAAGCATTGGCTTCATCGAAATTGGTCACCTTCATTTCGGTAGCATTCCACAGCAGTTTCTTTCTTCCAAGGTACTTATCATCCCATCCCTTCAGTTTAGGATTTTTGAGTAGCCAGCTACGAATGGCGAGATTTCCCATTAAGATGCTTTCAGTAAAAGGACCGGCGTACGAAAAAGGCGAACTGGTCACTCCCTTTTCATATCCTGCTATACAAGCATTGACCCACTGCAGGTAATGGCCTTCGGTAACACGTGGCAACACCGGCTCTGGCAAATTGATCTCTTTCATTAAACGCGTGGGTAACAAGCGTGGATTGGCCCCATAGCAATCGATGAGCATTTTTCCTTTGGTACCGATCAGCAATACGCCTCCGTCCCAATTACCAAAGGGTTCATCGGGAGCCAACTCTTCGGGTCTGGGAGGCAACAATCCGCCATCGTACCAAGACACCTTGATGCTTCCTTTACCATCGGTGCGCGGATGATTAAGGTGTATGATAGAGGCAGGTGGACAAGCTTCTTGATTTTGCGTATCATTCCACATCTCTCTCCAAATTGTTGCCACACTACACTCGGCCGAATCTGGATAAGAAATGGGCAATAACCGATAGACCGGATCCAAGATATGACAAGCCATATCGCCCAGAGCACCGGTACCAAAAGCCCACCATCCTCTCCAGTTAAAAGGCAAATAAGCAGGATGATAAGGGATCTGTTTGGCGGGTCCAAGCCACAGGTCCCACTCCAATTCAGAGGGAACACTAAAGTCTCCAGTCGGCGTAGCTTGGCCCTGTGGCCATACCGGACGGTTGGTCCAGGCATGAGCTTCGGTTACTTCTCCAATAAGACCAGCCTGGTACATCTCTTGCGCTCTTCGCACGCCCTCTCCCGAACCACCCTGGTTGCCCATTTGCGTAACCACTTTGTAGCGCTTGGCGGCATCGGCCAGTACACGCGCCTCGTAGATGGTATCGTGCTGCCCGAAGCCGAAGAAGCGCTGCACCG
>CAZZLP010000221.1:0-2926 GCA_964654705.1 uncultured Chitinophaga sp. | reverse complement strand
AGCGCTTCGATGAGTTGCTGCTCACTAAGGGCACGGTTGATCTTCTCTACCTGCGTATAGCCATGCGAGCGAAATTTTTTGACAGCAGCGTCACTGATATTCTCCAAAAAAAGGATCTTGATCTTTTCTTTCGGATAGCTGGTGGTATGGCTGCGTTGCATAGGGCAAATATAATTGTAAAAAAACGAGGAACCCTATCTTTGCCTCCCTTGAAAACTCAATTTTTTAATCTGTGTATCGTCCTGCTGCTGGCAGTTGTCAGTACGTCTTGCTCACTGGTCGAGAAAAAAACATCGCCCGTCAACGAGTACAAAGCCCCTACTCCACTGGCTATCGATGCTATAGAAAAGCAGCGCTACCAAACCCTGCTGACCCATTATTTCGACAGCACGCTCTTAGCTCGCAACAATAGCTTTAACGGAGGTGTTTTGATTGCTAAAGGAGGTACCGTTCTGTATGAAAATTACAAGGGGTACGAAGACCTTCCCGAAGCCACTCGCCCAATTACCGCTACCACATCGCTACACATCGCCTCTTGTACCAAAACCTTTACGGCCATTGCTATTTTGGGGCTTGTTCAGCAGGGTAAGCTATCGCTGACCGATACTATCCTTCGCTTTTTTCCTACTCTTCCCTACCCCGACATTACCGTTCGCGACCTGCTGACCCACCGAAGCGGTCTTCCGAACTACCTCTATTTTATGGACGCTGCTGCCTGGAACAAACAGCAAATGGCCACCAACCAAGATGTTTTGCAGGTTATGATCACGGAGCGTCCGCCCCGTCATGCGGCACCCAATCGACGTTTCGAGTATTGTAACACCAATTACTTATTGCTGGCCCTAATTGTCGAAAAGATCTCCGGTCTTTCGTACCCCGCGTATATGCAGCGTTATTACTTTAAGCGGCTTGGTATGCAGCATAGTTTCGTTTTCCAGCCAAAGCTGGCAAAAAAGAGCACGCCTTCTTATCAACCCAATGGCAGGGCATGGCCGCTAGACTACCTGGATCTGACCTATGGCGACAAGAATATCTACAGCACGCCGCAAGACCTGCTCAAGTGGGATCAGGCTCTTTATACCGATCAATTGATCGATACGGCCCTGCTACGACAAGCTTTTCAAGGGTACAGTTTTGAGAGACGCGGTACGCATCATTACGGGTTAGGCTTCCGATTGGAGTTTTTAACCAATGGAAAAAAGGTGATCTACCATTTTGGAAGATGGCATGGCAACAATGCGGCCTTTACCCGCCTGATCGAAGAAAAAGTAGCGATCATTATTTTAGGCAACCGGTTTAACCGGGGCATTTATGCCGCTGCCCATCACAGCTACGATCTTTTTGGTAATTATTACAATCAAGACGAGCGAGAGGACGATTAGTACGGCTTTGATTTTATTTTCAGAACTTTCAGGTATGAAGATCTTTAGCGCCGAGCAAATAAGGGCTTGGGATGAATACACAATTAGAGAAGAACCGGTCAGCTCCGATCAGCTGATGGAGCGTGCGGCGCAGCGTTGCTTTTCGTGGATCGTGGCACAGTATCCCGATCAACAAGATTTTATTGTTTGTTGTGGCAAAGGCAATAATGGAGGCGATGGATTGGCCATTGCCCGAATGCTGGCCCAACAGGGCAAAACCATACGGGTCTATGTGTTAGAGTTTGGCTACCTGGGAACACCCGATTTTCAATTGAATCTGTCTAGACTGCATCAATTTCCGCAAGTCGCTATTCGCTTTATTCAACAACCCGATCAATTGCCAGCTCTGTCCGGCCCTGCCATTTTAATCGATGCCCTCTACGGGCTGGGGCTTAACCGCGGACTAGAGGGGCTTAGCGCCGCCTTTGTGCAACGTATCAATGCTTCTGGACTAACTTGTATCTCCATTGATCTTCCCAGCGGGCTCTTTGCAGATCGCTCTTCTGTTTCATATCCGGTGGTCAAAGCCACGCACACCCTTTGTTTGCAAACCTATAAGTTGGCCATGCTACTACCAGAAAACGATGCTATTCTTGGTAACGTGCATCTGCTTTCTATAGGCCTTCATGCGGGTTTTTATACCTATACCGATACTCGGTATTATTTACAATTGCTCGAAGATGTCAAGGCCATGCGTCCGGTCCGCGCGCGCGTATCACATAAAGGCAATTACGGACAAGCCTTGTTGCTTTGCGGGCAATTGGGAAAAATGGGTGCGGCCGTTTTAGCTGCGCAAGGAGCCCTTCGCTCGGGGCTGGGATTACTAACCTGCCAGGTACCCGCTGCAGGAACAATCATTATGCAAACGGCCGTACCAGAGGCCATGTGCACCATTGACAGCCAAAGCGATCACCTGAGTGAGTTTCCAAAAGACCTTTCACGCTTTAGTGCCATCGGTCTTGGTCCGGGAATCGGAACCCATACCGATACGCTGGCCATGCTCGAAAGATTATTTATGGCCTACGATCAACCCCTAGTGCTTGATGCCGATGCCCTCAATTGCGTGGCCGCTCATCCTGCGCTGTTAGAAAAGATTCCCAAGAGATCTGTACTGACACCGCATCCCAAAGAATTTGCAAGACTCTTTGGCGAAAGCGCCAACGATTTTGAGCGTCTGCAAAAAGCCATCGATAAAGCCATACAATGGCAATTTTATATTGTGGTAAAGGGGCATCATACGCAGATCGCTTGCCCCGATGGTACCCTCTTTTTTAATGGGAGCGGAAATCCGGGTATGGCAACGGGTGGTATGGGCGATGTGCTCACCGGTATACTGACCGGTCTGTTGGCGCAGCAACTACCGGTACAAAATGCCGTTCGTCTCGGGGTCTATTTACATGGCCTTGCGGGCAACCTGGCCGCCAGCTCCCTTTCGGAGCCTGCCCTGCTGGCCGGCGACCTTACCCACCACCTGGGAGCAGCCTGGTTGGCACTTGATTAATAGG
>CAZZLP010000220.1:0-2932 GCA_964654705.1 uncultured Chitinophaga sp. | reverse complement strand
CTTGTATAGCAAACGTACTGATCGACGGGGAATCAATTGTGTAACTTTATTTTATTTACTGCTACCATGAAAAAAATCATCGAGTGCGTTCCGAACTTCAGTGAAGGGATTGATCTGTCTGTCATCAAACAGATCACCGATACCATCGAATCGACAGAGGGTGTTCGGTTGCTCAATGTAGATCCGGGCAAGGCTACCCATCGCACCGTGGTCACTTTTGTGGGAGAGCCCGAGGCAGTTTGCGAGGCGGCATTTCAGGCAATAAAAAAAGCGGGTGAACTAATCGACATGCGTAAACATAAGGGGGCGCATCCCAGAATGGGTGCCACCGACGTGTGCCCGTTGATTCCAATTGCCGGCATAACACTCGAAGAAACTGCACAATATGCAAGAGCATTGGCCGAGCGCGTAGGAAGAGAACTCTCTTTGCCCGTCTATTGTTACGAAGCGGCGCAGCTAGATACCTCGCGATCCAACCTTTCAGTAATCAGGGCAGGGGAGTACGAAGGCTTCTTTAAAAAGATCGAAGAACCCCAATGGAAACCCGATTTTGGCCCAGCGGTTTTTGATGCCAAAAGGGGAGCCACCGTTATCGGGGCCAGAGACTTTTTGGTGGCCTATAATATCAACCTCAATACGACCTCTACCCGAAGGGCCAATGCGGTGGCTTTTGATATTCGCGAAGCCGGTCGCAATAAGATCGAGAACGGCAAAACCATCAACATACCCGGTTCGCTAAAAGCGGTCAAAGCGATCGGCTGGTATATCGAAGAATACGGTATTGCGCAGATCTCTATTAACCTGACCGACATTCGAACCACACCCGTTCATATTGCCTTCGATGAAGCTTGTAAAAAAGCCAACGAGAGAGGACTCAGGGTAACGGGCAGCGAACTGGTGGGTCTGGTACCGCTCAAGTCTCTGACCGATGCAGGCCGATATTTTTTAGAGAAGCAAAAGAGATCGACCGGTGTTGCCGAGAAGGAGCTCATTAAAATTGCGGTCAGATCACTGGGGCTCGATGAACTTTCTCCCTTTGATCCTGAAAAGAGGGTCATTGAGTATCTGCTCAGAAACGAAACGGATAAAAAACTGGTCTATAACTCGCTACTCGATTTTGCCAATGAGACTGCCAGTGAATCGCCTGCTCCCGGTGGGGGCTCTGTAGCTGCTTATCTTGGCGCCTTGGGAGCATCTTTGGGGACCATGGTGGCCAATTTGTCGTCGCATAAAAAAGGATGGGATGATCGCTGGAAAGAGTTCAGCGATTGGGCCGATCAGGGGCAGCGATTAAAAGATGCATTATTGACATTGGTAGATGCCGATACGGCATCCTTTAACGCTATCATGCAGGCTATGGCCCTTCCTAAGGTGACCGATGCCGATAAACAAGCCAGAACAAAGGCTATTCAGCAAGCTACGCTTCAGGCGATCGAAGTGCCATGTAAGGTCATGGAATGCGCCTTGCAAAGCATGGAGCTGATTATGGCCATGGCCGCGGTGGGCAATCCTAATTCGGTTAGTGACGCCGGGGTGGGGGCACTCTGTGCACGCAGTGCGGTATTGGGTGCCGGGCTCAACGTTAAGATTAACGCCGCCGGTTACAACGATGCCGGCTATGTGGCTGCTATTTTGCAAAAAGTAAAGAAGATGGAACAAGAGGCGAACGATAAAGAAAAAGCGATCTTGCAAGTGGTGGCAGAAAAGATCGGCTTATAGAAAGCTCTTATTTTTTATTCGGAAGCCTTCATGATCTTTTCAAAAAGTTCCTCGTACTCCTTGCTCAGTAATTCGACCTGTTGTGTGGCATGGGTAAAATTCTTTTCCGTTTCTAGAAAAAGGTCTTTGCTGGCATAGATGCCCGGATCGCTCAGCTTCGCTTCTGTCTGACGTTTTTTCTCTTGCCAATCGGCTAATGATACTTCTACTTGCTCAAACCGTTTCTGCAATTTTTGGAGTTCCTTTTTTTTCTCTTTATCTACAGCGCCTGTCGTTGTGTTATTTTTGGAGGCGTTGTTGTTGGATACTTTTGCGGCCGGAGTAAGGGGCGCAGTAATGGCGACAGCGGCAGCGGAAGTTTGGCTGGATCCTGTTTTTTGTCGGGCCATTCTTTCTTTCCAGGCTACCCACTCTTCGTAGCCGCCCTTGAATTCCTTGATCTCTTGGTTATCGATCTCCCAGATCTTATTAGCCGTTTTGGCAATAAAATGTCGGTCGTGACTGACCAGCATCAGTGTACCCTCGTAATTATTGAGCGCCTCGATGAGCAGCTCACAACTATGCAGATCCAAGTGGTTGGTCGGCTCGTCCAGCAATAAGAAATTTGCCTTACTGACAATTACCTTGGCAAGCGCCACCCGGGCCTTTTCGCCACCGCTCAGCACACTGATCTTTTTATCGGCATCATCTCCACTAAATAAAAAACAACCCAGTAGTCCTCGTAATTCCAGGTCATTGAGCTGGCTGCCACACTCTTTCATCTCTTCTAAGATCGTATGGCCGAGACGAAGGGATTCCAATTGATGCTGTGCATAGAAACTCTCCGAAACATTATGTCCCCATTTTCGCTCGCCGGCCGAAAAAGGCTCGGTACCGGCAATGATTCGAAGCAGGGTCGATTTTCCTTTTCCATTGGCTCCAATCAGCGCGATCTTATCTCCACGTTCGATTTCGGCCACGCCATTTTTGAGGATAGAGTTATGTCCAAACGATTTTTGAATGCCCTTTAATTCTACAAGTACTTTACCGGGTGTCTTATCGACCCTGAAATTGATCTTGATATTGGGGCGAACCAATTCGGCGGCATCAATTCGTTCTAGTTTATCCAGTTTTTTGATGATGCTTTGTGCCATGGCGGCCTTGCTGGCCTTAGCCCGAAAACGCTCCACAATCCGTTCTTGCTGCCGGATATAATCTTGCTGGTTCTCAAAAG
>CAZZLP010000219.1:0-2940 GCA_964654705.1 uncultured Chitinophaga sp. | reverse complement strand
AATTTTTGCCATGCGGTGGGGTAATGACATTAAAAAATCGGACGCAAGTTAGGCAAGAATACCAAAAAATAATTTAACCCGAACAACTTAGTCACTTCTTTGTTTTAGCATTACATTTGCAAACCCTATGTATACCATACAGTTCAACTTCGAGCAAGCAGGGCAAAAACCGGTTACGCTTACGGGGGTAAATGCCGGCCAGAGTCTGCTCGAGATCGCACTTGACAACAAGATCGAACTCCATCATAATTGCGGTGGTGTCTGCGCCTGCAGTACCTGTCACCTTTATGTTAACAAAGGCGAGGAATTCATTGCTCCCATTAGCGACAAAGAAGAGGACTTCATCGACAGGGCCGTCAACCCACGCCTGAATTCGAGGCTGGGTTGCCAGTGCGAGCTGGCCGAGGGGTCCGGACATATTGAGATTACCCTGCCCGATCAAAGCCAGTTTCTCGGAGAATAAATTTTATCTTTAAAAAAAACGTCCATGGCTCATTTTGAACCACCCATTGGTTGGAGCGATCACGAGGATATTGCGCTTAAGTTATACGAGCGTTTCGGAGATGATTTTTCTGAAAGCAAGATCTATCGTATCCGGTTTACCGATCTGCTGGAATGGGTCTTGGCCATACCCGGGTTTACCGGAAAGCGCGAAGAAAGTACCGAGGGGCATCTCGAAATGATCCAAAGCGCCTGGGTATACGAGTGGCGCGACAATCAGAAATAACACCGCATGCAGTCTTCTTTGCCACTTGATCGGATCTCCACTTTTGTGTTCGATGTCGATGGCGTGCTCACGGACGGCTCGGTTTACCTGATGCCTGATTTTACGCAGGCCCGCAGAATGAACATCAAAGACGGATATGCCTTGCAATTAGCCGTCAAAAAAGGTTATAGGGTTTGTGTGATCTCCGGTGGTTCTTCCGAGGAGGTCAAAGAGCGACTTCGTAAACTCGGAATTACCGAAGTTTATATGTCCGTCTTTAATAAGGCGGAGTTGCTGAGTACCTTACTAATCGAGTGGGATACGCCTGCCACTGATGTACTCTATATGGGCGATGACCTTCCGGACCTGTATGCCATGCAGGCCAGTGGATTGGCTTGTTGTCCCGCCGATGCCGCTCCAGAGATAAAAGCAATCGCTCATTATGTGGCGCAAGCCAAAGGAGGCAGTGGATGTGCCCGCGAAATTATTGAGGCCGTGCTGACCGCTCGGGGTCACTGGGGAGCCGAAGACAATATTGCCTCACGCTAAATGCCTTCGGCCATGAACCTGCTCGTTGGTTTTTTTCGCCTTGTTCGGTTGCCAAATTTGGTCTTTATCGCGCTGGCACAGGCATTGTTTCAGTGGGCCATTTACGAGCCTATTTATGCCGGTTCTGCTCCCGAAGGCGATCGGACGCATTTTTTATGGTTATTGCTGGCCTCGGTCCTGATCGCTGCCGGGGGGTATGTGATCAACGATTATTTTGATATCAACATAGATGAGGTCAATAAACCAGACACCCTGGTGGTCGACAAGATCATCGGTCGACGATGGGCCATGGCCTGGCATTTTTTTCTAAGCAGTGCCGGTCTGCTCTGTACGGCACTTTCGCTTCGCTCTTTACAACATGGTTATTTGCTACTGCTCAATACGGCATGCGTAGTGTTGTTGTGGTTATACTCGGTACGATTCAAAAAAAGTTTTTTGCTTGGTAATTTCTTGATCGCTTTACTGGTGGCTTGGAGCATCCTGGTTGTTTTTTTCTCGAAGATCGATCCGCTGGGTTGGATCTTTAGCACTGATGTTCGTCAGTTACGGCTGTATCGGTTTGCCATGCTGTATGCGGCTTTTGCTTTTTTGACAACGTTGGCCCGAGAGCTGATCAAAGACGTTGAGGACATGGAGGGCGATCGTCGCTATGGTTGCAGAACGCTTCCGATCGTATGGGGAATCGGGATAGCCCGATTTTTTTCGCTGCTATGGGTTTACTTGCTTTTGATTTTACTGGCAGGGGTCTTGCTCTATTTGCTACAACTTAATTTCTGGGTAGCTTTTCTTTATGGATTCGCCTTTATTTTACTACCGTTGCTTTACTTTGTTAAAAGATTGCGCGTTGCCGCTACTCCTGTCGATTTTGGTAAACTGAGCCGTACCATCAAATGGATCTTACTGGCAGGGATATTTTCTATGATCTTCTTTTACTTTTAACTATGCAAAAAATAATCCTGGCCTCACAATCTCCCCGACGCAAACAATTGCTCGAATGGGCTGCTGTTCCTTTCGAGATCGTGGTAAGAGAGACCAAAGAGGATTTTCCGCCTCACCTCAGCATTCCTGAGATCCCGGTGCATATTGCCCGGCAAAAGGCACTGGCCGTTCGGTCATTGGTTGCAGAGGGGGCCACTATCCTTGCCGCCGATACGGTGGTGGTCTTGGGAAGCAGGGTCATCGGAAAGCCGGTTCATCGCGAAGAAGCGGTCAGTATGCTCTTATCGTTGTCGGGACAGGTACACCAGGTTATTACCGGCGTGGTGTTACGCAAGGGAGAAGAAGAAAGAAGTTTTTTCGATATAACAGAGGTCGCCTTTCATTCGCTTACCTTGGATCAGGTCGAATATTATGTCGATGGATATAAACCTTACGACAAGGCAGGGGCCTATGCCATTCAGGAGTGGATCGGCGTGGTGGGCATCCGTTACATCAACGGTGATTTTTATAATGTAATGGGATTACCGGTCAGCCGGGTGCTACAGGCTATTGAGCAGTGGTAGTCCCTGTGCACGGGCAGCCTTTGTAAGAGCGTCTTTATCGTAGGTCAAATGCTATTATGCCCACTGAGCCCAGTCGATCTTTACGCTAATGTCTGGGTGAATACTTTTGATGACCGGGCAATGTTCGCCGGTTTTTTTTAACACTTGTTTTTTCTTTTCGTCCATGCTTTGAAGCAATGCGGG
>CAZZLP010000218.1:0-2943 GCA_964654705.1 uncultured Chitinophaga sp. | reverse complement strand
AGTTTTCGTAACCGGGCATGCCCTTCTACCAATAAATAAAATCGTTGCATGGAGGGCAGGTTTTTTCGATTCTTGTCTATGATCAGCCGTAGGTAACCCGACTGGTCTTCGTATACGTGTAGGCCAAATTGATCCTCTTGTTTTTTTTGGGCCGCATTAAAGCGCGGCCAGCGGTGTCTGATCTCGGCCGACTCCAGCACCGAGGCCATTAGCGGCGTGGCGCACTCTACGTGCGAAATTCCAAAGAGGTGTTTTACCCAACGTTGCTTATGCCAGCCGGGTGCGTCGTTACTAAAATGGCTGTTAACGCGGTAGCGAATATTGATGGCCTTACCTACGTAGACCACTTTTCCTTTGGCATTATAAAAGTAGTAGACCCCAGGACGTGCGGGCAGTTTTTCAAAATGCTCTTTGGGAACGTAGGGTGGAAGAATGGATTCCTTTGAATTGCGTTTTAGACTTTTGGCAATGATGTTTTGGTGGTCCTCATCCATGAGTCGCTTAAAGAGCAAGGCCGTGGCAGCGCTGTCTCCTCCGGCGCGGTGACGGTTTTCGAGCGGAATGCCAATGGAGCGACAGAGTTTGCCCAGACTGTATGACGGAAGCCCCGGTAAGATCTGTCGGCTTAGCCGCACGGTGCACAGTTTGCTGCAGTGCAGGTGATAGCCTTGTTGCTTTAGTTGGGCTTTGATAAACGAGTAATCGAACTGAACGTTGTGCGCCACAAAGATCTGTCCTTGCAGCAGCGCGTGTACTTTTTCTGCAATGTCGCCAAAAGAGGGGGCCTTGGCCACCATTTGTTCGCTGATCCCCGTCATCCGTTGTATAAACGGAGGAATGGGTTGCCCGGGATTAACCAGGGTCTCGTAGGTCTCGGTTACCGTGGTGCCGTCAAAGAGATGAATGGCAATCTCGGTAATGCCGCTGCTGGTCGCATACGACCCGGTGGTCTCTATATCTACAATGGCATACATTCAAAAGGCTAATTTCGTTAAAAATAAGCAGTGTGACCGATCAACGAATCGAGATGTTTCATAATCGTTTGCAAAAGCTGGCCAGGCATCTGGACAAGCAGGCTCGTAACCGGGGCGTTAGCTGCTACCGGCTCTATGACCACGACTTGCCGGAGTTTCCTTTTTGCATAGACCGCTATGCCGATAAACTCTATGTGGCCGAATACAAGCGAAGACACGGTATGGACGCGGAAGTACATTCGCTGTGGCTGCAGCGATGTTTGCAGCAGATCGGTGAATCGCTCGATGTGCTTTCGCATAAGATCTATACAAAGCTTCGCCAACGAAAGCCGGGGCGGGGTGGGCAGTATCAAAAGGCAGACGAAGTTCGCAGTGAGTTTTTTACTGTAGAAGAGAACGGTCTTTCTTTTTGGATTAACCTTTCTGACTACCTGGACACCGGTCTTTTTTTAGATCATCGCGATACCCGTTCGCTGGTGCGCTCGCAGGCAAAGGGCAAGCGCGTACTGAATCTTTTTGCCTACACGGGGTCGTTCTCGGTCTATGCCGCAGCCGGCGGTGCGCTTTCGGTAACCACGGTCGATCTTTCTAAAACGTATGTAGAATGGGCGCGTCGCAATATGCTGCTCAATGAGTGGGCCGGCAATGCCTATCAATTTGTTCAGGCCGATGTAACACCCTACTTGCAAGCGCTAGCAGCCAGCAGCTTTGACATTATTGTAATGGATCCGCCGACCTTTAGTAATAGTAAGCGCATGGATGATATTTTGGATATACAGCGCGATCATCCCTTGTTGATACGAGAAGCGCTCAGGGTGCTAAGCCCCAAGGGCAGCCTTTTCTTTAGTACCAACTTTACCCGTTTTTCGATGGACTCTTCGCTGCATGAGATCGCTACGATCAAAGACATAACTCGGGCCACCACACCCTTTGACTTTTCGGGACGCACGACCCGGTTTTGTTTTTTGTTGCAAAAAAAAGAGCTCCCGTAGGAGCTCTTGGTAAAAAATTAGTTCGTTTGATCGTTGGCCCGTTAGCGGGTTAATTTGGGGAATCAGAGTGTCTTGAGCACGTCGTTCATGCTGCGTACAGCCGCGGCACTTTTATCGAAAGCTGCTTGCTCGTCGGCATTGAGGTTAAAGTCAATGATCTTTTCCCATCCATTTTTGCCAACGGTAACGGGAACGCCCAGGCATATATCCTTTTGTTGGTACTCGCCGTTAAGCGATACGCAGCAGGTAAATAATTTTTTCTCGTCGCGCACAATCGATTCTACCAGTGCGGCGGCGGCAGCTCCGGGTGCATACCAGGCCGAAGTACCGATCAGAGCCGTAAGGGTAGCGCCTCCTATCATGGTGTCTTTAACGATCTTGTCTTGTTGCTCTTGGTTTAAGAATTGGGTAACGGGTACGCTGTTCCAGGTTGCCAAACGGATTAGCGGAATCATGGTCGTGTCGCCGTGACCACCCACCACTACAGCATTCAAATCAGCGGGGCTGCAACCCAAGTGCAGGCTCAATTGATATTTAAAGCGACTGCTGTCGAGGGTGCCGCCCATTCCTATAATTCGATGTTTAGGAAGACCTGTCTGTTGCAGGGCCAGATAGGTCATGGTGTCCATCGGATTGCTGACAATGATCAAAATGGCATTGGGAGAATGTTTAAGGATGTTTTCGCATACGCCCTTTACGATACCGGCATTGACCCCGATCAGCTCTTCGCGCGTCATACCGGGTTTGCGAGGAAGACCCGAGGTGATGACCACCACATCACTGCCCGCAGTTTTACTGTAATCATTGGTGCTGCCCACAATGCGGGTGTCAAAACCCAGCAGGGTAGCGGTCTGCATCATATCTTGGGCCTTGCCTTCGGCAATCCCTTCTTTAATGTCGAGTAAGACCAATTCGGTACAAAGCTCTTTTCTGGCAATATTATCGGCACAGGTTGCACCCACGGCACCGGCACATAC
>CAZZLP010000217.1:0-2948 GCA_964654705.1 uncultured Chitinophaga sp. | reverse complement strand
CCCGAAGGGACTTACAGTGGTGGTCGAGAAAAAGCCCCGGCTGCCATGTGCCGTAAAGTAGCCGAAGTCGAAGAGGGGGGCGTCATTGAGGTTTGGGGCGACGGCAAACAGACCCGCTCTTTTTTATACATCGATGAATGTCTCGAGGCCGTAGAAAGATTAATGAATAGTTCGTTCGAAGGTCCGGTCAATATCGGCTCCGAAGAGATGGTATCGCTCAATCAATTGGCCCAACTGGTCATTGATATATCGGGTAAAAAGGTCGGTATTAAAAATGTTCCTGTTAGTTACGAGGGAGTAAGAGGTCGTCGATCTGATAATCGACTTATTAAAGAGAAGTTGGGCTGGGCTCCTTCTCGTCCCTTACGCGAAGGCATCGAAAAAAATTACCAGTGGGTACTCTCGCAGGTTATGCAGTCGGTCTCGGCCCTATAAAAACCATCCATGCAGAAAACGGTTTTTGTTCTTGTTGCCTTTTGGTTCTCGCTAATGACCACGCTGAGTGCCCAGCCGGTATATGAGCGACACAACTACGAGGTCAATCCATATTTGGCCCGAATGGCCCAAAAGGGACTGGTGGTATGGGAAGATAATATTTTACCGCTTTCCAGAACACAGATCTTGCAGGCCTTAATGACCCTCGACAGCAACCGTACCCGGCTGAGTACCGTAGAGGTGGCAGAGCTTGATTTTTATCTTAAAGAATACAAACTCGGATTGCGCCAAAGAAAACTTTCGGCCAGAGGCGATGATTTTTCGGTGAATGTTTACCCGGTAGTTACCGGTCAACTTTTGTCGGCAGGCGAGTCGCAAGTATTTAAGAGAAGCATTGGGGTGCAACTATATGGCACGGCCTCTAAGCGCTGGGGTTTTCAATTCTCTTTTCAGGATATTACAGAAGCGGGTAAAATGGTCGATACCTCTAAGCAAGGAATGGAGGCGGCCCACGAGACGGGATACGTGCGAAATGCTTTATTCAACGACCGTTCCATCAATTATACCGAGATCAGAAGCCACCTTAGCTATAATTTTAAAAAGGGATCGGTCACTATTGGGCAAGATTATCTGCTGTGGGGCTATGGACAGGGCGGAAAGCTGGTGCTCTCCGACAAAGCGCCTACCTATCCGTATATACGACTCGATCTGCAGCCACTTACCTGGCTACGGTTCAATTATGCCCATGCCTGGTTAAAATCAGATATTCCCGATTCGGCCCGCTCTTATACTATCCCAAATAGTTTGTATGGAGGAATTCGCGAAGTATTGGTGCCTAAATTCATGGTGAGTCATTCGCTCGATATCCGACTAAAAAAAGGACTCAATTTGATGGTCGGAGAATCGATGATCTACACCGACCGGCTACAACTGGGCTATTTTATTCCGGTAATGTTCTTTAAGGCCTTTGATAACTATACGGGTAGCAATAGCATTACACGAGGGGGTAATGGACAATTCTTTTTTCAGCTAAGTAGTCGTGACCAGCTGCGTAATACGCATTTGTATGCGACGCTGCTTGTTGATGAGGTCAAGATCTCGAAAGTATTCAGCACACAACAGGCGCGCAATCAACTTGGCTACACGGTCGGCGGTTCCGTAACCGATTTGGGGCTGCCTTATCTGACCATAGGGGCGGAGTACACTCGCGTTAGACCCTTTGTATACCGAAACTTCTTACCCGCTCAAAACTACACGAGTGCCACGCATTTGTTGGGAGACTGGATCGGAGCCAACTCCGATCGTCTTTTAGTGTACGCTCGCTACACGCCCATTGCTCGCTTAAAGCTTAACGCCAAGTATCAATTAGTACGAAAGGGTAGTGAAGGTACGCTGCAACAGCAGTATTTTGAGTTGCCTCAGCCCTCGTTTCTTTTTGGCAATAAAAAGACCTGGAACGACATGATGGTACTGGGTTACTACGAGGCCATCCCCCGCCTATACTTGAATGCCTCTGTTCGGTTCCTCAACGCGCAAGCCCGACTGAGTGCAGGACTTACCTATGGTCTTTGACCAAAAGACTCGACACAGCTCCCCTTATTTTATTGTAATTTTGACACCATAATATTTTACTATGGCGAGCGGTCCCCGCCTGAGTTACCTGATTCGTGTATGGCTTGATCTTTTTTTGTTGGCAACTGTGCTTTGGTTGACGGCAGAATTTTTTGTGGGTGCCACGCAACGACCAGGAGCGGAAGCCCTGGGCTGGCTGGTACTGCAGAGTTGGGTCATTTGGTACGTTTGCGCCCGTGCCTTTCATTTTTATACCAGCATAACGCTATTTACTTTTTCGCAAGAGCTTACTATCTTACTTCGATTGCTTTTTACGCACTTGCTTTTACAGATCTTTTTTTTAGTCTTGTTCTTACACGATATTAGCCCTTACCGCGACCTGCTTTTGTTAAATACCGGATTGCTGTTGGTGGTAGTGCCGCTCTATAAGTATTTCTATAGGGTAACGGTAGCTTTTGTACGCAACCAATACAAGTATGTGCGAAGAATTTTGATCGTGGGGTCCGCTGACCTGAACCCAAGTTTATATCGCTCTGGCATGCTGATAAACAATCTTCGTTACCAACTGGTGGGGTTTGTAGGCCAGCCTCCGGCCAACGCACCGGCTTCGAATTACCTGGGAACGGTCTATCAGCTCCAGGATATTTTATTGACCAACGAGATCGATGAAGTTTTTTTGGCACTGCCCAGCCATCAAACCGAAGAGATCAATATGGTAATCGACTGCTGTGAGCAACGGCAGGTACAGGTCAATGTAATCAATGATTTTAATCGGTTGGGTACGGGGGCACTCAAGCTAACCAGCTATGCAGGTCTTCCGGTAGTGGGGCTGCGATACTTTCCGTTAGATGATGCGGAGAACCGGTTTTTTAAACGCAGCTTTGATCTTATTTTTTCATTATTGGTGATTGTTGGGCTGCTAAGCTGGCTGACCCCCCTGC
>CAZZLP010000216.1:0-2956 GCA_964654705.1 uncultured Chitinophaga sp. | reverse complement strand
CATATCTAGAAAAATTACCCCCCATAGCCTGGGTCCTTACCAAAAGTAAATCGACCTACCTGCCCGGTTTTGGCGGGGTGCCCTTATTTGATGTGGTCAATTTTTTTATCAGACAAGTGCAAACCATCGGCATGACCGAAAGAGCTTCTGCCATCGCTTTTAATTTTGTCATGGCCATTCCCCCGGCCATCATCTTTTTGTTTACACTTATCCCTTACCTGCCCATTACCCAGTCGTTTCAATTGGAACTCTACAGTCTTATTCGCGATGTGATTCCCGGAGAAAAGGACAACGCGGTACTAATCGGTTTCTTACAAGACTTTATCAATAACCCCCGTAACGGTCTGCTGTCGCTGGGCTTTGTGTTGTCACTCTACTTTTCGTCGAATGCCATGATGGGCATCATGCGTTCGTTCGACAAGAACTATGCAGGATTTACCAAGCGCAAAGGATTCAGCAGAAGAGTGGTGGCGCTAAAAATTACGGGGCTGCTCTACCTGATCGTATTTGCGTCGCTGGGTACCCTTATTGCCCGAGACGTTGTATTAAAATGGCTGGGCATCGACAACGAATGGATCATCTCACTGATCATGAACTTGCGCTGGTTTGTGATCGTGCTGCTTTTCTTCTTTTGTATCTCTTTTATTTACCGGCATGCGCCCTCCGTACAAAAAAAATGGAGACTGATTAATCCGGGATCCATACTGGCCACTTTTCTGATGCTCTTAATGACACTGGCACTTTCTTGGTGGGTATCGCATTTTGCTCATTACAATCAACTGTACGGCTCTATTGGAACCGTCCTCATCATCATGGTACTGATCTTTATCAACTCGCTTATCTTGCTGATCGGATTCGAACTTAACGTTAGTATTTACTCACTGCACTCGCAGGCAATGGAAAGGCAAGACATAGCGCTCGATGAATAAGGGCATAGGGCGCGGAACCACGACCTGTTGCAATGAATCATGGCGGCGATTATAACGATAGTCCCCAGTCTTTTTTTACTTGCTGTTTGACCGGATGCGACAGATCGGAAAGCCCGTAATGACCTGCCAGCTCTTTTTGCCGAAAGGCCTCATAGACCGTCACCGCACAGGCCACACTAATGTTGAGCGATTGTATGATGCCTACCTGCGGGATCAAAAAATTACCATCGGCCAGTTGGCGGATCTCCTCACTGACACCGCTGTGCTCATTGCCAAAGACCAAGGCCACCGGACGGGTCAGGTCAATCGAATACAACGGAGTAGCATCGGAGGCCAGGTGCGTGGTCAGAATATGGTCATAATCCCTTCTCAACCGGGCCATACAGGCATCGACATCGTCGTGTTGGTGAATGGTTAACCACTTTGCCGCACTCGACGAACTGCGTGCGCCCCATTTCTTATGACGAGGAATGCGGGTGTTCAAAATATGGATCTCTTGAATTCCTACCGCATCGCAGGTGCGCATAACGGCAGATATATTGTGTGGATCAAATACATTTTCCAAAACAATTGTAATATCGATCTGTCTTTTCTTAAGCACTTCGGTCAACTTTTGGGTTCGCTCGGGAGTCATACTAATTGTCACTAATGGTAAACTGATTATCGTGGGCAAGCAGTGTTGTATAATGCGCCTCGTATCCGGGTGCAAGCATCCCCAATCGGTGATCGAGTTGCAGGGCCCTTGCCGGATACAAACTGCACATTCGAAAAGCTTCCTCGGGCTCGATGGCACAATAACGGATAAGATTATTAACCGCCTTTAACATGGTCAGCGAAGATCCGCTCAAAACATTGTTAGCCTCGTAACGATCCGAAACAAGCTGATGTAAATAGGGGCCCTCGGTAGTGTCCGTTACCGCATCGGTAATAACAAACAGCCGGTCGCCCAACTGTTTTTTGGCGATCTGTATGGCCGCCCAATCTACATGATGACCATCAGGGATAATACTGGCCATGACCTTGTCGGAAGCAAAGATCGCCCCCACCATACCCGGAGCACGATGTTGCAAAGAAGACATGGCATTGTAAAGATGCGTGGCCAAAGAAACATCTCCTTTAAAAGCGCAGGCTGCCTCTTCGAAGGTGGCATTACTATGTCCGGCGGATACTCGAATACCCCGGCTAGCGATGATGCGGACCAGTTCGGGGTCGCATATCTCTGGTGCAAGCGTGATGACCTTGATGACCCCTTCGCCCTCGTTCAGTAATTCGATCAACGATTTTTTTTCAGGTACCTGCAATAACGAAGCCACGTGCGCCCCTCTTTTTTGTGTGTTCAGCCAGGGGCCCTCTAGATGAAGACCCAAACAACCATCTCCACCTTGTTGCCAATACGATCTGACGGCATCAATGGCCGCACTGAACACTTCTCGCGTGTTGGTAGCTACCGTCGGTAAGAAATGGCCGGTGCCTCCTTGCAGACATTCCTGGTATAACAGCGATATGCTCTCTGCGGTGGTGTGAACAGAGAACAGCCTTCCAGCCGCTCCATAAACTTGCAAATCAATAAAAGAGGGAACCAACAACTGGTAACGAGGGGTGTCCGTGAGAGGTTCAATGGAAACTATTTTATTATCGCTAATAACCAAGCCCGCATTGTAGAACCATTGTTGACCTGTAAAGATCTTCTGGGCGCTGATCGTTTGTACGTTGCTCACGAGGCTCAAAATAGCACATATTTTGGGCAATGAATCGTTGCCATAAAAGGACCTGCAACCGGGTACTTACAAGGACTCCGTAACCATTTATCCAGACCCCGGTGTGCATAAAACCCATCAAAAAAGCCAGACTCATATTAATAATAATTTGATTTTCATTTTATTATATATGCGTTGATGATTGATTATCAGTGTTAAGAACTTTATGACGAATTCTCAAGTTTTTTGAACTTTAACAAAAAATAGATGTTTAACTTTATAACGCTTGCCGTTTAACAACATTTTTTAACTTAAATCAACGAGCTATGA
>CAZZLP010000215.1:0-2982 GCA_964654705.1 uncultured Chitinophaga sp. | reverse complement strand
CCAATATTTTCGGTGGATAGCATGTGGATTACTGTGGAAAACCTGTGCGGATCCCAAAAAGGCCTGCTCTTTTACGATATTTGCGCTCCATCAACAGTTGGTTGTATGAAAAAAGATCCCCGTCTGCTGTCGATCGACGACTTCGACTACGACCTGCCCTTAGAAAGAATCGCTACGGTTCCCCTGGCCATTCGTCATGCATCCAAATTGCTTTGCTACAAAAAAGGATCCATCAGCGATCATCAATACCTGGAGCTTCCTACTTTGTTACCTCCCAACAGCTTTTTGGTATTCAATGAAACCAAAGTGATACCGGCGCGGCTGCTGTTTGAAAAAAGCACTGGCGGACTTATCGAGATATTTTGTCTGCAACCCGATGCTTTGTACGGAGAAATGAGCATGGCCTTGCAAGCCAAACAAAAGGTCATCATGCAATGCCTGGTGGGTGGAGCCTCGAAGTGGAAACCCGGTACAACACTGACCAAACAAATGGGATCTCTTACATTGCGGGCCGATGTGTTACAAAAAGAAAAAGATCATTTTACGATCGAGTTTCAGTGGACGCCCCAAGAACTAACCCTTGCCGGTGTGCTCGATATAGCGGGCGCAACGCCACTGCCCCCTTACATTAAACGACCTGCCGAGAGCAAAGACCGCGAAACCTACCAGACGGTCTATGCCAAACAAGAGGGCTCGGTGGCAGCGCCCACCGCGGGCTTGCACTTTACCGAAGAACTATTGCAAAGGCTCCGACACCAAGATATCAGGTACGACTTTTTAACGCTACACGTAGGGGCCGGTACCTTTAAGCCGGTCAAGGCCACCACAATGCAAGAACATGACATGCATGCTGAGTGGATCGATGTAAAACTTTCCTTTCTGGAAACCTGGCAGGCACAACTCGGCCATCCACTGATAGCCGTGGGTACTACGTCGCTTCGCACCCTGGAAAGTTTGTATTGGCTGGGAATTAAACTGATAAGAGAAGAGCACGGGTATCCCCCTTCGCTCTCGCAATGGGAATGCTATCATCTGCAAGAACAGGCAGTACCTCTTTCGACAGTGCTGGACACGCTAATCGGATGGATGAAACAAAGACAACTGGAAAACTTTGTAACGCAAACTTCGCTGCTGGTGGCACCGGGCTATCATTGCCGGGTGGTCGACGGACTGCTCACCAATTTTCACCAGCCCCGCTCTACCCTGCTACTGCTGATCGCCGCACTCATAGGAGAGGACTGGCAAAAGATCTATCAACATGCCCTCGAGAATGGATACCGCTTTCTGAGTTATGGCGATGGCAGTCTGCTTTGGCGCAACGATCAATAAACGGCCAGCGGAAAAGTGAGGGTAAACTGGCTGCCTTTTCCGGGTGTGCTATCGGCCTTGACCTGACCGCCCATGGCCTCGGTGACCGTTTTTACATAGCTCAGCCCTAGTCCGAATCCTTTTACATTATGACGATTGCCGGTATGAGCGCGGTAGAATTTTTCGAAGATCCGTTTGAGCGTGTCTCGATTCATGCCCACACCGTTATCTTCGATACAAAGCGAAAGCTGTTTGCCCTGTACGGACGAACTGATGCCGATACGGGGTGGTACCTCTTCTTTGGCATACTTGATCGCATTATCAATAAGATTGGTAATTAGATTCGACAAATGTACCTCATCGGCTACCACCCGATCGGCGGTGGCCTTTAGCTGAAGCCCAATCTGGCCTTGCACATTGTCGAGTTGCAATCCGAAATTAGATACGACCTCTTGCACAATAGCGTGCAGCGAAACCGGCTTCATGCTCAGCTGAATTTCGTTGCGGTCCAGCTGAGAGGCTTTTAGTATCGTTTCTACCTGACGATTCATGCGCAGGTTCTCTTCTTTGATGATTCGATTAAAGTAAGAGAGCCGCTCCCGGTCTTGCAATACCTTTTCGTTACGCATGGCATCGACCGCCAACGAGATCGTAGCCAGCGGGGTCTTGAACTCGTGTGTCATGTTATTGATAAAATCGTTCTTGATCTCACTGATCTTTTTTTGCTGCAAGAGGGTCTTTACGGTTACATAAAACGCCAGCACAATGATGAGTGTGAACAAGACCGAAGCGGCAATGTTCCAACGTAACGAACGAAGTACCACTTGTTGCAGATCGGGTACTACCACAAACAAGATCTCATTGGCCATTAAACTCTCGCTTGCCGTACCGCTAAAGGGAGCAAATCCTCTGTTGACCTTAAAATTATTGACGGTGTCTTGATTAGCCTGATAAAAACCGGGCGATGCCTTCTCTATAACATCATAGCCCAGCCGGTCAAAAGAGCCCAGGGCAAACTCGTAAGAAATAGCAGAGAGACGACTTTTACGAAAGGCCAGCCTGAACTTGCGGTCGATGTCTTGAATGGTGTAGCGACTGGCCACTGAGCCGGGGCTAAAGGGTTGCCAACCGAGCCCTTCGAGCCAGGCACGCCGTGGGTTGTCGGGCAAAAAAGATCCCGAATACCCCATCAGATCGTCCGTGACCTCTTTGACCACTTCGACCACCTGGTATTTGATCTGTTCTTGTCTTACCACAGCCATGTTCCTGATCCAGGACACCTGTAAGAAGATGATACCGATCAAAGACAGGCTGATCAGCACCGTAATGAGGGAGAAAACTTTTTTCACAGCCTATAAAAGTACTACGCAAGACCCTGCCAGCGCGCAACGAAGCATGCCTTCACATTTTTTTAACGAGTTGCCAAAGTCCCAAAAAAGGCTTATATTCAATCATGTCCTTGCTATTACCCGGAACCTTGTTGGTCGCTGAACCTTTCTTGAAAGACCCTAACTTCTTGCGAAGCGTGGGCTTGCTGTGCGAGCATAACGAGGAGAGTAGCGTAGGGTTTGTATTGACCCGGCGCTACAAACAAAATGTAAGCCAACTGGTACCCTAGCTACAAACAAAAAAGTGGCCGCGAAATATTATTTGGCTTTTGCCATCATATAGTCG
>CAZZLP010000214.1:0-2988 GCA_964654705.1 uncultured Chitinophaga sp. | reverse complement strand
GACATGCACCTGACGCAGCCACGGCAGGAGTTTGCGCAGGGCTTCGATGGGGTTCAGTTTGCCGGCCTTCCGGGCGGGATAGAGCCCTGCTAACAATCCCACGAGGGTGCAAATAAAGATGCCATAGAAAACCCAGTTCCAGGGAATCACAAACCCGGTATTGAGCACCAGGGCAAAGAGATTGCCGACCGCTACCCCCAACAAGATGCCGAATAAGGCTCCTAGTACGCTGATGATGATGGCTTCTAACAAGAATTGTCGGCTGACCATTTTACGTTTTCCGCCGATGGCTTTGATAAGCCCCACTTCGCGGGTGCGCTCCGACACGGAGACGAGCATGATATTCATAAGACCAATGGCAGCCCCGATCAGGGTAATCAATCCGATAACGGTGGCAGAGATGGTCAGAAACCCTAAACTATTCATGGCCTTTTCGGCAATGCTATCGCTTCGATCCAGTACAAAATTACTCTCTTCGGTCGTGTGCAAACGACGCACGGAGCGAAACAACGACTCGGCCTCTCCCATGGCAGCGGGCACCCACTCTATCCGGGAAGTTTGTATAGCAATATTGAAAGAGGAGGTGCTCCCAAAATTTCGATACACATTGTTGTACGAAGTAATGATCATGTTATCGCGACTAAAACCGAACGAAGAACCTTTGCTCTCCAGTACCCCCAGTACGCGATACGGAATAGAGTTGACACGAACGACCTTGCCCACCGCCGAACGATACCCCTGCTTGAATAATTTATTGGCCACATCATATCCCAACATACAAACGTTGCGGCCCGAAGTAACATCGATCCGGTTCAGATTACGACCGGTCTCGAGCGAAAATCCGTTGAGCGCTAAGAAATTCTCATCGCCCCCATGCACCATAACATTGGGACTGGTCTTGCGTGTTTCGTACGAGATAATCGAGTTACGCCCTCCAAAGAGACTGATACTTTTTACCGATGGAAAGTCAAAGGTCGAGACAAACAACTCGGCCTGATCTCGGGTAATCTTTTTATCGAGGTTAGACGTGCGCTCTTTTTTCTTTCCCTTGGTGGAGAGTTTCATCTCATTACCGTCTCTGCCACCGCCGAACCGGATATTACGGGCCTTGTAGCGAACGGTAAATCCGCTGGCACCCATGCTGGAAAAGCTCTCCGTAAATTTTTGATTCATGGCCTCTATGGCAGTGATGATCCCTACCAGTGCCATGATCCCAAAGGCAATGATGGCCACCGTCAGCCCCGTGCGCAACCGGTTACCCCGTATGGTGCGAAAAGCCAGCGAGAATATGTCGGCAAACTTCATCATGGAAAGGTGAAGGTACCACCGTCAAAGCCCTCCGCAAAGAAAAGCTTGATGAGCGGTAAATGACATTAGAAATAGAGCAACCCGATTAGCCACTCCGGAAACACTCCGAGCAAGATGACCACTACCGCAAAACCGAACAGCAGACCCGTAAAGCTTTTTTCAAAGAGGATGGGCTCGGGCTGGGCCACCGGCTTAAAGTACATGGCCTGAATGACCTTAAAATAATAATACACTCCTACGGCCGCCATGACCAACGCAAAAAGAGCCAGCCAAACGCTCATTTCGAGAGCTGCCTTGATCATATAAAATTTGGCCATAAAACCGCCCGTCAGCGGAATGCCGGCCAAAGACAGAAAAAATATGGCCAACGAAGCAGCCACCCAAGGGTAACGCGAAGCCAATCCATTGAAGGCCTCGAACGAATAATCCTTTAACCGGGCAAGCACGGCAAAGATACCGATGGTGGCCAGCGAATAAGAGGCCGCATATAACAAGAGACCTTCTTTCGCAGTGGTGTTCATAGCATAGACCGCCAATAGCATAAACCCGGCTTGTGCAATGCTGGAGTAAGAAAGCATCCGCTTGACGCTTTGCTGAAAAACAGCCGTGATGTTTCCGATAAAAAGCGTCAAGGAGACCAAAATAGCGATCCACCATTGCCATGTTGGAAGCTGCAGGGCAAAGCTGCGATCGAACAATCGTACAAAAGCGGCAAAGACCGCCACCTTAACGACCGTGGCCATCAACGAGGTAAATACAGTGGGTGCCCCATCGTAGACGTCAGGAGTCCAGAAATGAAAAGGAGCGGCCGATACTTTAAAAGCCATAGCGATCATTAGCAGCAACATTCCGGCCAGCAGCAGTGAACCCGACACGCGGATGGGATCGGCCACGCTCGAGAGGGCAAAGCTTCCTCTGGCACCATAAACCAAGGCGATCCCCATCAATAAGATTCCCGAAGAGAACGCACCAAGCAAAAAGTACTTTAAGGAGGCTTCGTTGCTTTTTAAATTCTTCTTATCACTGCCCGTAAGAATATACAATGGTATGGTAATGATCTCTATACCCAAAAACAAGATCAGCAGTGACTCAAAGGCGCTGACCATGATCATCCCGCAGACTATAAAGAACAATAGGGCCAGGTAATCGGATAAGTTGTTACCGATCTTTTCCATGGCCGATCCACTTAATAGCAAATAACAACCTACCGCGGCCAGTAAAATAGTAGTAAAGAGCAAAACGTAGGCATCGAACTGAAGCATTCCGACCGTATCGATGGCGATCAATTGCCAGCCTTGCATCTCGGCCAGATTCAATCCGAGTAAAACAAGACAGCCTGTTACAGCCAAATAGCGAATGGTGGTCGCTCGCTTGATGACGACCCCGCTAAACATCATGATCACTCCCCATAAAGCCGATACAAGTAATGCATTCATACCCGTGAACTTATTATTTTCTAAATAGGTAACTAATATCAATCTGTCTGACCAATTGCTCGGTAAAGCCAGCTGTTACATCGAGCAGGGGCTGTGGAAAAACGCCAAAGACCACGATCATCGATACGACCAACAGCAGCACCAGCCGTTCATGCGTCTTTAATTCGATAGGCGTGGCCGTAAGCGCATTACTTTCGCCAAAGAAAACCGAACGGATCATTCCCAGGGTGTAGACGGCCGATAG
>CAZZLP010000213.1:0-2989 GCA_964654705.1 uncultured Chitinophaga sp. | reverse complement strand
GCTATCGGAGGACTCTTTTCGCTAACGCAAATAGAAAACAGCGCGTATGTTGATATCGATTGCAAACGAAACGATCGTAAAACAGGACGTGCCGATGTGGTCTATACTAAAATATGGCTGCCCTATTTTACCCAGGCCACTTGGAAAGACAGCCGGGGTTTTATAGCGTTAGAGAACCTGGAAACTTTTTATGATACCGTACTGTATGTCTACTCTTCGTTGGGCAACTTTCGTTTTGGTAACGATCGCCCGTTTCGACTAAAAAAAGAGGAGAACCCCCACCCCAAAGCAACCGATTTTGCAAGAAGGGCCCAGTATTTGCTCTTATACGAAAATGATATTGTCATTACACAAGACAACGCTTTACAAAGAAAATTTTCAGTAACCTATCAAAGCGATACGGCAAAAAGAGAGACTCGTCTAAGCGAAACCTTACCGGGCCAAATGCCCCAGCTGCATTTTAACCCTACTTCCGACAAAGCATGGACCCCTCCTGCCCCCGCGACGCCTTTGCTATTGCCTCGCCCGTTGCAAGCCACATTCAAGGAAGGCTTTTATGAACTTCCCTTTTCTTTCGAAAATGCCGACCCCTCTTTATTATCGGCAAATGTCAATAAACCATCTCCGTCTTCCTCAAGTGGGCAGGCACCGACCCTTGTAGATTCCAGTCTCAGGTTCTATCAGGAGTTACTGCGTTATCAATGGCAGTTGCCCGGTGTGGCAAGCCCGGGCATGTGGATGCATCGGGACACGGCCTTGCTTGCCGAACATTACCGTTTGCAAGTAAATGAAAAAGGTATTAGAATCGATTTTGCCGATCGGGCGGGCTGGCAACACGCCTTGTATTCGCTGGCGCAACTAACCCAAACCCAAAACGGAAAACTGGTAATTGGACACTGCCAGATCGAAGATGGCCCCGCCCTCTCGTTCAGAGGTATTCACATGTTTACCGGGCCCGCGTCTTGGCCATTGCATAAGCGGATGTACGACAGGGTATTGCTACCCCTTAAAATGAACAAGACGGTATTGCAGTGCGAGCAGGCCGCCTGGAAAAGTTTTCCGGCCGTTCACAACAGCATCTCTGTGCCGCTCCAAGACCTTCAAACAGAGTTTGCCTACTTGCGAAAAAATCAAGTTGAACCCATTCCGCTCATTCAAAGTCTCGGACATATGGAGTGGTTCTTTAAACCGATTTCGACTCGTCACTGGGCTGTCAATCCGCAGTACCCCTATACGCTTGATCCGAGAAAAAAAGGGGCACAACAGGCTATACTCTCTATCTGGAACGAAGCGTTTGCCCTGTTACAGCCTCGCACCATCCATGTTGGCTTTGACGAGATCGGTATGATCGGATTTAATCTTGACAGAGAAAAAGAGGTGTCATTTTTTAAAACGCAGATCGAGCTGCTGCATCGCTATGCCACCCAAAAGAAGGCTTCGCTGATGATCTGGGGCGATATGGGATTGGCACCAGGTGAGGGCCCCGATGCCTGCAATGGTATTACTCCCCCCAGAGCAAGCGCGATCAGAAAAAGTATTCCCAAAGGAACTTGGGTAGCCGACTGGCATTACCTGGGTAATCCTGATCCTGAAGTCTACAGGGGCAGTTTACAACTATGGAAAAAAGAAGGCGTAAAGCCCCTGGCCTCGCCTTGGCTGCTTGCCAACAATGTAAGGGGCTTTACGCTGGCCGCCATCGAAGAGCAAGCCGGACTATTGCAAACCACCTGGGCTGACTTTGAAAGCAGCGAAAAAAATATGCTGCTCAATATTGAACAGTTCGGCGCCTATGTTTTGGCGCTGGATTATGCATGGAGTGGTAGAAAAGAATTACCCGAAGCACTTCCTTACGATCCAATCCGGTTCTGGACACAACGATTCTACGGGCAGTCCCTTCCGCTTAAAGAAAAAATGGGCAAAGTATTCGATCAAACGTTGGCCTTGCAAAACAGCAGTAGCGCAATAGGACAAAACAGACCAGCGGTTGCAACCTTCGTGCTAGATCAACCGTTTTTGGCAAGCGGGCTTCACCTTGCGGCATTTACAGAAACGATCTTACCCGAAGCAGCGCCAGTAGTGATCGTTACGGGCTTTACCCAAGATCGTCCTGTATTTGAAACGACCCTTCGCTATGGCGCCGAGGTTCGCTCACTACAAGATGACAGACCCTGCTATGCGGCCGTTGCCGGAAAAGAAGAAAAAGACTGGTACCTGTTCTTTGAACGGTCACTGTCAATTGATAAGATCACGGTGCGCAGCCTGAATAGTGCAGCGGGCTTTACCGTCAAGCGTTTTACGATAATCGAGTAGCACCGTTAGAGGTTCAGGTTTTCCAAAACCATTTTTTCTTGACCGAAAAATGGGTCATTAACAGCACCGCTGTGGTAAACAGCAATCCCTTGAGCAGCCCTTGCCACGGTGTATGAACCAGCCCTTCCCAATAAGGCTTTAGTCCGGTTAGCGAAAGCAGCGGCAACACCAGCAGCGATCCGGCCACATAGGCCAACATAGGATTTTTGCCGGCCGCAGCCAGCAAGTGGAGCACTGGTTGCAGTAGCGAAAAAGAAAAAAGCATCGATAGCGCCGGCAGCAGTAAAAATGCCAGACCGCTGCAAACAAAGTAATAGCTAAAGGTCGAGGGATCTTTCTTTATTCCCCCTTCGAAAGGTTCCAATGCTAAACCGAGCAGCAGCATAAAAAGCCCTGTCTTGATTATAGCGGCTAACGAAGGGTTTTCAGTACCCAGGCCCCAGCCATAGAACAACCAAAGAGCGCAGCAACCCAACAAAACCCAGGTGCCTGCACCTTGCAAAGCAAGAGGATGCGTACGATAGAAAAGCAAAAACAATAACCCGCATAGCAAAAGCTGCACCACCGCTACATAAGCATAACGTTTGGTCTTGCGATCGCTGCCCAACTGATCCCAGCCGGAATGCAGCATCCATTCTCCGGCAAACGTGCCGGGCAGTACGACGAAAAGATATTTAAG
>CAZZLP010000212.1:0-2990 GCA_964654705.1 uncultured Chitinophaga sp. | reverse complement strand
CTTTTCCTTTGATGACGGTATCGGTAGCGCGGTATTGATCGCCAAAGGCATGACGGCCCACAATGATGGGGGCCGTCCAGTTGGTGACCAGCCGCGGTACATTGCGAATAACGATGGGTTCACGAAATACGGTCCCGTCCAAAATATTGCGGATGGTTCCGTTGGGACTCTTCCACATCTGCTGCAGCGAGAATTCTTTGACCCTGGCCTCATCGGGGGTAATGGTGGCACACTTGATGCCCACGCCATATTGTTTGATGGCTTCAGCCGCATCGACCGTAACCTGGTCTTTGGTCTTATCACGGTATTCTATGCCCAGGTCGTAATACTTTATGTCAAGATCCAGGTAGGGTAAGATGAGTTTTTCTTTGATGAATTTCCAGATAATGCGGGTCATCTCATCTCCATCGAGCTCCACAACGGGATTGATCACAGTAATTTTTTTCGACATGTAAAAAGATTATTTCATTAAAAGGTGAATGGCGTGAAGCTATTAAAAAAGATCGACGTTTAGCCCAGCGCCACATCCAATATCATCATGACCAGAAAACCGCCAATAAAGGCCAGTACGGAGCGGTCGGTGTAGCGGTCGCGTTGTGTTTCCGGTATAACCTCTTCGACCACCACAAAGATCATGGCTCCGGCCGCAAAAGCCAACGCAAAAGGCAGCACCGGCTGTACAAAGACCACGGCGATTGCACCGAATACCCCGGCTATCGGCTCCACGATCGCGGAGAGTTGTCCGTACCAAAAACTTTTAAAACGGGATACCCCATTTCTTCTGAGCGGCATCGAGACCGCTATGCCCTCTGGAAAATTCTGTATGCCGATGCCAATAGCCAGGGTTATGGCGCTGGCCAGCGAGGCATCTTCCATGCCAATGGCAGCCGCTCCGAAGAGTACTCCAACGGCCAATCCCTCGGGTATGTTATGCAACGTAATGGCCAGGATCAGCAGGGTAGTTTTATGCAATCTAGTCTGCATGCCTTCTGATTCTTCGAGACCAAAGTTCAGGTGCAAGTGCGGCATGACGCGGTCCAGCATATAGATAAAGAGTGCTCCCAGCAAACATCCGACAGCAGCCGGCATCCAGCTATAGCCAGGATAGAGTTTCTCGGAGATCTCGATGGCCGGATTGAGTAACGACCAAAAGCTGGCCGCCACCATGACGCCTCCGGTAAAACCCAGCATCGGGTCCAGCACCGAGCGGTTCATCTCTTTAAAGAAAAAAACCAACGAAGCACCCATGGCGGTCAACAGCCATGTAAATGTCGTGGCCAGCAAAGCCGACCAGATCGGGCCGAGATGAAAAAAAAGTTCCTCTATATGCTTCATGTTCCTATTCGTTTCAGCAACAAATTTAATAAAACGATCGCTTTGCCCGGGTACACAAGTTATTTAAAACAACTATATTCGAATTGAATGAAGAGGACATTGTCGATACTTCTTGTGTTTTCTCTGTTGTTGGCCGCCGGCTGTCACGAAGAAAAAAAGATTTCTTTGCAAGGAGAAGAACCTGTAACGCCCGCAGACTTCGTTCGTTTTTTTGAGCCCTTGGCGCTTCCGTTTACACTGGCCGATTCTTCTTTATCCAAACGTCCTGCCGATTCGTTAGCGATCAGTATGGCCAATCTAAAGACCATGTTGCCCGACTCGGTGGTCAAAAAAATAAGCAAGAAAGGTACAGGGTTTCGCTTTTACGCCGTCGGCAAGATAGTGGTACCCGATGCAGAGACTTATTTGCTAATCCGATACCACGGCCGCACCGACGCAGGGCTGCTGGTGGGCGCATTTTCGAAAGAGAATACATTTGTCTCGCTGCTCGAGGCCATTTGGTTGCCCCGAAAAAAAGAGATCGCGCAGTCGCTGGTCATAGACCGGCGCTTTATATTTTCTGTCGTACAGCAACGAAAGAGCCCCGATGGTTTTTTGAGCGAAGGAAAAGAAGTTTATGTGTTTAATCAGGCTGCGGGGGTTTACACTCTTATCATGACCGAGGCTCTCGATGAAAAAGCCACCACAGTGGTCAATCCCATCGATACCCTCGCTGCCACCCACCGCTTCTCAGCAGATTATACCAATGGAAAAATGAACCTGGTCTCGATACGCGATGGCCGCAAGCCGGACCGCATTAGTTTTTTTGTTCAGTTCGAAAAAAGAAACGGGAGCTGCACCGGTGAGCTCAAGGGAGAAGCCTTTTGGAAAAATCCTCGAATGGCCGAGTATCGCCAAGACGGCGACCCGTGCGTCCTTCAATTTATATTTTCGACCACTTCGGTCAGTCTTCGGGAACAACGGTGCGGATCGCGCCGGGGCCCCGATTGTCTTTTTGACGGGTCTTTTACACGCAAAAAAAAGATTCGTAACAAAAAGAAAGGTTAAATTGCGACATTGTGTAAAAAAGACACATTATGAGTTTTACTTCTTTTTCGATGCCCTATCCCGTGCAGGAGGCGTACAGTAAGCGAGTGGCGTACTTTTCGATGGAGTTCGCCATTCATCAACCGCTCAAGATCTATAGTGGCGGGTTGGGGTTTCTGGCGGGTTCACATTTGCGAAGTGCATACGAGTTGCAACAGAACATGATCGGAATCGGTATTCTTTGGAAATACGGATACTACGACCAGTCCCGCAACCAAGACCAGACCCTCGAAGTAACCTGGAACGAAAAACAATACAGTTTCTTACAAGATACCGGTATCAAGTTTCAGGTCATCATTCATGAGCATCCCGTATGGGTCAAGGCCATGTATCTTCCTCCGGAAACGTTCAAGTCCGCGCCCCTTTTCTTGCTCTCTACCGACCTTCCGGAGAACGATTATGTCTCGCAAACCATTACCCATCGTCTTTATGATGCCAATGTGGCGACCAAAGTGGCGCAGTTTATTCTGTTGGGCGTGGGCGGTGCCAAGTTGGTAGACTTGCTGGGATTTCAACCCGATATCTATCATTTGAACGAGGCTCACGGCATCTCCGCTGCGTTTTATCTA
>CAZZLP010000211.1:0-3010 GCA_964654705.1 uncultured Chitinophaga sp. | reverse complement strand
ACGATTTGAACCTGCTTTCTGCTTTCGAGCTTATCAATAGCCAGGGTAATTTACTTAGGGCGCGTATTCAAGCCCTTTTGTCGGACTATGATTTTGTGTTTAAGATGAAGCTGCTCGAATTCTATCGCGGCCAGGGCATCCGCTTGCAATAACGCATCATTAAATTTATATCAATAGAAAACGTATGAATAAAAAATTAAAATGGGGCCTCATCATTACTGTGGCGCTGCTGGTGCTGGCCGGGATCGGTCGTAAGTTGTCTAGCGGAGACAAGGAAGAGAAGGTCGTAGTAGAAGCAGCGATCAAGCGTACCATCGTAGAAACAGTGAATGCCAGCGGAAAGGTTTATCCCGAAGTAGAGGTCAAGATCAGTCCCGATATTTCGGGCGAGATTACCGAACTGAACGTAGAAGAGGGCGACTCGGTACGCAAAGGGCAGGTGCTGGCGCGCATCTATGCCGATATCTATGCACTCCAGCGCGATGAGGCGGCTTCGAGGGTTAACCAGACCGCTGCCAATGTAGAGAACAGCAAAGCTGCTCAAGATGCCTTGCGTGCCACGCTTCGTCAAGCACAACTCACCTACGATCGCAATAAAAAACTCTTTGATGACAAGGTCATCTCTCGTGCCGAACTCGAGCAATACGAAACGACCCTTCGTTCCGCACAAGCCAACCTTAATGCGGCCGAGCAATCCATTCGAGGGTTACAGGCTTCCGTACAAGGCACGCAGGTTAGTTTGAGCCGTGCCAACAAGGACCTAAGTCGTACCACGCTGGTAGCGCCCATGGACGGGGTGGTCTCATCGCTGAAAGTAAAAAAAGGCGAAAGGGTAGCCGGTAACAGTTTTAACGTGGGTACCGAGATGATGACGGTAGCCGATATGGCCGTTCTTGAGGTAAGGGTAGATGTTGGTGAAAACGATATCGTAAAGATCAGTATCGGTGATTCTGCCGATGTAGAGGTCGATGCCTATAACAACAGAAAGTTCAAGGGCGTGGTCACTAAGATCGCCAGCAGCACAAAGGGTGGTGCGGCACTGGCTGCTTCTAACGATATTACGAATTACGAAGTGCGCATCCGTTTGGATAAGTCTTCTTACGAAGACCTGGCTCGATTGCCTTTTCCGTTTCGTCCGGGCATGAACGCTACCGCGGATATTCGCACTAAAGTGGTCCAAAATGTTTTGGCGGTGCCCATTACGGCGGTCAATGCCCGTGTTAAAGGAAGTGACAAGAGTATGGCCGATAAGAAGAAAGAAGAATCCGAGACCAAAGATCAAGAAGAGTCTGCTGCGACTGCTACGGGTGACGAGCTGGAAGAAGTGGTCTTTGTGCTGCAAAAAGACGGCACGGTCAAAAAAGCGGTCGTACGCTCGGGTGTGCAAGACATCAATTACATAGAGATCCTCTCCGGACTTAAGTTAGGCGATCAGGTCATAACGGCTCCCTATTCGGCCATTAGTAAGACGCTCAAGGACGGCACCAAGGTCAAGTCGGTCAGGAAAGAGGAGCTTTACGAGAAGTAGTGGCTCAAATTTGCTAACATTGCAAGATGCAAATCGGCGTCATTGGCAGTGGAAGTTGGGCAACCGCACTGGTTAAGATCTTAACCCAAAATGGTCACGCTGTTCATTGGTGGGTACGTCAATCCCGGCAAATAGAACATATACAGCGCAAGCGCCAAAATCCGCATTACCTGCCCACGGTGCGGTTAGACCTTTCGCTGATCACGCTTTCGGTACACCTGAAAGAAGTTATCGCGGCCAGCGAGCTTTTGCTGATCGCAGTACCTTCTGCCTACGTAAAAAGCAGTTTAGAGTCGTTTACCGCAGAAGATCTGAAGGGAAAAAAAGTACTCTCGGCCATCAAGGGACTGCTGCCCGATAAAAATGAATTGCTCAATTTCTATTTGCAAGACAGTTTTGGTATAGCCCTCGATGATTATTTTGCGGTCTTGGGTCCTTGCCATGCCGAAGAGGTGGCCGAAGAAAAACTCTCTTACCTTACTTTCTCGGGCATCGACCTAAAGACAACCCAACAGATCGCGGCCTTATTCTCTTGCGAGTACATCAACACGATCGTTAGTGCCGATATATTAGGAGTGCAGTACGCGGCGGTTCTCAAAAATATTTATGCCCTTGGTGCGGGTATTGCTCATGGCCTGGATTACGGAGATAATTTTCTGAGCGTCTACATTGCCAACGCTGCCGACGAGATGGCCGGTTTTTTACGGCAGTTTGGTGACGAGCACGTGAAGGTGGGGATACACGAATTAAGTGATGAGCTTAACCACCGCAAGACGCTCAACTATGCTGCCTCGGTCTATCTGGGCGATCTGCTGGTTACCTGTTACTCTCCCCATAGCCGTAACCGTCGCTTTGGGAACATGATCGGACGTGGTTATTCGGTTAGGGCTGCTGAAACAGAGATGAACATGGTGGCCGAGGGTTATCAGGCCAGTCGTTGTATCTATCTGATCAACGACAGCGAACGATCTTCTATTCCCATTGCTTCGATGATCTATAAGATCCTCTGGGAGCAGGTGCCGGCCAATGAAGGGTTCAAGTCTTTGGAGCAAACCCTTATCTGATCTGTGTACTCGGCCAGCTTACTTGTCTTTAAAAAGCGCCGATGCAATACCATCGGCTAGTAACTTCCCTTCTTTGGTAAGCCAGATCCTTTCTGTATTGGCCATTACATGCCCCGTGGCTATATAACGTGACACGGTTTGCAACAGCCGCTCTTGCTCTTTGCTTACTTTTTTTAGCTCAATGCCGGTATCGGTTCGCAGGGCCGTCATAATGTATTCGTTGAGTTGCTGTACCGGGGTTAGTATTTCTTGTTCGAAAGGAACCTGACCCTGCTCGATGGCTTTAGTATAGAGCGCGTTATTAGCCACGTTCCACTGTCTGGAGATTCCGTTGTAAGAATGCGCAGAGGGGCCAATGCCCAGGTAATGCGCTCCTTGCCAGTAGGCGCTGTTATGACGACTTTCTTTTTGCGGTCTT
>CAZZLP010000210.1:0-3012 GCA_964654705.1 uncultured Chitinophaga sp. | reverse complement strand
GAGAAATACCGATTCCTCCATCGTTACCCTCAATGATCAGGTTGGGATCTTCGGGATGGATCCACCAGGCATGGTGATCGGGGTGAATACCGGAGTAGGGAATCAGGGTACTAAACGATTTGCCACCGTCTTCGCTGAGTGTAATGGTGGAGTGTACATCGTAGATGCGGTTTTCGTTTTTGGGATCGACATAGATCTCTTGATAATAAAAAGGACGATCGGTTACTTGTGCCGGATCGCTGTTAACGAGCTTCCAGCTAAATCCTCCATCGTCACTTTTGTAGAGTCCGTTCTTGGTCGCTTCTATCTTGGCATATACTCTCGAAGGCATGCTTCTTGAAAAAGCAACACCAATTCTGCCGAGTGGGGCGGCCGGTATGCCTTCTTCTTTACCGAGTTTTTTCCAATTCTTTCCACCATCGCTGGTAATGTAGAGACCGCTTCCGGCTCCGCCGCTCTTGAGTTCCCAGGGTTTTCTGCGAAACTGCCACATGGCAGCAATAATTTTATTGGGATTAGAGGGATCCATGACCAGATCGGCACAACCAGTGGTATCGTTTACGTACAAGATCTTATTCCAGGTCTCTCCTCCGTCGGTGGTCTTAAATACGCCCCGTTCGGGATGCTCCGCATAAGGATTACCAATGGCGCCCACATAAACGGTATTGGGATCGGTGGGGTCAATGATCACACGGTGAATACAGACGGTTTTATCGAGCCCCATTTTTTTCCAGTTGCGTCCGCCATCGAGCGTGCGATAAAGTCCCGCGCCGAGATTGAGCGAATTGCGCGGGTTGCCTTCTCCGGTGCCGACCCATACGACTTGCGGATTACTTTGCTGAATGGCAATGGAACCGATGTTTTGCAAGGGCTGCTCATCGAAGACCGGTGTCCAAGAGTGGCCGGCGTTCTCGGTTTTCCAAACGCCACCCGATGCGGCACCAATATAAATGATGTTAGGGTTAGATACCACCACATCTACTGATGTGATACGCCCGCTCATGCCGGCAGGGCCAATGTTGCGAGGTTTCCAATTTTTGAATTCATTGGTGTTGAGGGGTTGAGCCTCGGCTATGCTAATCAGTAAAACAGACAGGCAAAGCGTTAGAAAAAAAGGTTTCAAGTGTAAAGATTTAGGTAACGAACTTACAAAACAGAGGGCATATACGCTAACAATACGAGCAGTCTTTTGTTATGGTCTAAAAATAACATGGCCATGTATTTAGATCGCCTGCGTTCAAGTATCGATCCGTTGCGTTTGCAGATAATTCAACATCCTCTCTACGGGTCTATGCATACCGTAGAGGCACTGCGTGTGTACATGGAGCACCATGTCTATGCCGTTTGGGATTTTATGTCGTTGTTAAAATCGCTGCAGCGCAAACTGACTTGTGTATCGCTACCCTGGATGCCCGTCGGGTCGGCCAACACTCGGTTTTTGATCAACGAGATCGTAGCCGGCGAAGAATCCGATGTGGATGCCAATGGCAACCGGATCAGCCATTTTGAATTGTACCTGCATGCCATGGAGAGGGTCGGAGCCGATACCCGCTCCATTCTTGATTTTATAGCAGCGCTCCAACAGGGGCAATCGGTTCGCCAGGCACTTGAAACCGCTGCTGCACCCCTGGCAGCCAGACAATTTGTGAACAACACTTTTGAATTGATCGGCGATGACCAGTCGCATGTGCTCTCTGCAGTTTTTACATTTGGCAGAGAAGATCTGATACCCGAGATGTTCCTGAGTCTGATCAATAAATTAGAAACTTCTCTCGATGCCGATGTATCGGTATTCAAATACTATATTGAAAGACATATTGAAGTGGATGGCGGACATCACTCACAATTGGCGCTCGAAATGACCAGTGAGCTTTGCAAAGACGATGAAGAAAAATGGAAGCAGGCACAAGCGGCCGTTGAGCAGGCCCTTGGCTCTCGCATACAATTATGGAGCGGTGCTTTGCAAGCCATACGATCGTTGCAACCTACCCTTATTGCCTGATCGATTTGGTTGGTTAATCTGTTACCCTTCCGCCGGCATTGATCCAGTTGGTGATCTTTTGTCTTTCTGAAAGAGGCAAGAGACCACTTTGCGGCATAGGCCCTCCCGTTCCATCTACTGCTCTGATGCGGATTCTGTCGCGTGCCGACACAATACTGCAATCTGTACTAAGATTCGTATTGCCATTGGCGACAGTGGCATTATGGCAACTGACACAGTTAGATTGTATGAGCGCCTTTACCGCAGTAAACAAAGGACCGGCGGCTCTCTCCGTTACGGCAATGGAGTTTTGCAAGGCGGTGCAACCATTGGCATCTCTTACAGAAATACTATAGGTGCCCTGATTTAAGTTCGAAAAAACATTGCTGCTCTGAAACTGCCCGCTGTTGTTCAAACTAAAGGTATAGGGAGAGGCCCCTCCACTTGCGGCTACCGAAATAGAGCCGCTGGCCGAAACGCAAGGAGTAACCCCCGTTGGTGTGGCCGTTATGTTGATGGTAACGCCCGTGCAACCTCCCGTTGCGGTGAGCGTAAATGAGGCCGATCCGGAACAACCCGCACTACTTTTAGCAGTGACCGTGTAAGAGCCGGGTCCGAGATTGGCAAACTGCCCCGTGGCTTGAAAAGCTCCCCCATTTAGGCTGTAGGTAAAACCCGATCCACCGCTGGCCGTAGCAATGATGTTGCCATTACTGTTGGTCCCGGTGGGGTTGGTGGTGGTTCCACTTACACTGATCGTTACACCTGCGCAAGGGTCGTTCGGTGCAGGGTCTCCTTTGGAGCAACTGCCGATCAATAATATAAGTGAGAGGAACAAAATAAGATAGAGACCAGTGGTATTGGTCATTTTAGGGGGGTGGAAGAGTACTTTCATGTAGTTAAATTAATTGTTTTTTTATTGTTGGCTCCAAGTGTTTAGACCTTGGGCCGGGGACAGCTCAGAGCAAACATTCATATTAAGTAAAAATGCTTATAAATCTTAATTAGTACTGGTAATAAACCGCTCAGTC
>CAZZLP010000209.1:0-3015 GCA_964654705.1 uncultured Chitinophaga sp. | reverse complement strand
ATTCTTGTTCAACGATCAGGTACTCCATACCAAGATCGACGGCCTTGGGTAGTAATTTTTTAAAATCAATGCTGCCGGTACCAAGGTCTACCGACTGATAACCCTCCAGTGGGTACGGAGCACGGCTCTTATCCTTTACGTGGCAAAGTTTAAAACGGTTCGGATATTTAGAAAGCCACACGGCCGGATCCTGCCCCGCATAGCTTGCCCAATAGATGTCAAGTTCAAAGTCTACAAGGGCGGGATCGGTTTCTTGCAGCAGCACTACCTGTGGTATTTGATCTTCGAGCGATTTGAACGAATAGTCATGATTGTGGTAGGCGAACCGTATGCCGTTCTTCTTACAAAGAGCACCCATTTCGTTGAACTGTGCGGCCAACTTTTTAAAGGCGTCAATAGAAGTTTGCGGACCCACCCAGGGGCAGATCAGGTACTTTACACCAATAGAGGCTGCATCGGTTACCTTTTTTTCGAAATTCTTTCGTACGTCGCAGTGACTGGACACCATTTGAAGCCCCAGGTTATCGAGATACTCTTTAAAGGCCTTGGGGCTATGATTCCAGTACATTCCCTCGGGGCCTTCGTAGCTTTCAATGTACGAGTAGCCTTGTTTGGCCAATTGCTGCAATAGCTCGCGTGCCTTTCCGGGCATTTCGTTACGTAGTGTGTAGAGTTGAATCCCAAAGGGCCTTGCTTTTCCTCGTAAAGACTCGGCTTGTGTCCAATCCGGATAAAGCGAGATACCGGTGGTGAGAGCACCGGCCGTTTTTAGAAAGTCTCTTCTGGTTTTCATAGTGGCGATTAGGTTACTCGGCCCAAGCCTTTTCTCCTTTGGCATATGGGGCATTACCATCGTATCGGCCGGGCACCGGCACATGACGAAGGGTCTCGGTCATTCCGGTCTTAGAGGTAAAGAATCCCCAAAGTGTCAATTGCTTGAGCATGGTATAATAGTGGACCGGTGTTTTTTTATCTTTTCGGTCTTCGTTATAGCGCTTGGCTTCTTTTTCGAGTGCGGTCAAGACATCGAAACGTTGCGCAGCGGTACAATCCATAAATGTCTTGCCGGCGGTGCGTTGTGCCCATGCATCCAGATTGGCAATACCCTTTATAAAAACAGTTTGCTGCTCTTTCGAGTAGCAGTCCGTTACCATCACTTTCATGAATGCGCCCACGTTCGCCGCTTTGGCTCCCGGAGTATCAGTAGCGGGCAAAATGGTCTCGGCCACTTCATTGAGCAGGTCAATGACAGACGGCGAGAAAGAAACGTTACCTGCGCCCGGATTTTTACAACCGCTCAATAAGAATTCTCCGCCCACGACGGTGGCTCCGGTCAGGAGCGCGATCGATCTTAGTAGTTCTCTTCTGTTCATCGGTTCGTTATTTAGAGGGTTCCTTTTTTTAGTTCCGCTACGGCAAAGTTGGCTGCACGCGCTGTCATGGCCATATAAGTGAGCGAGGGGTTTACGCAAGAGGCACTTGTCATACAGGCCCCGTCGGTGACAAATACATTTTTGCAATCCCACACTTGGTTGTTCCCGTTAAGTACCGAGCTTTTTGGATCTCGTCCCATGCGGGCAGTACCCATTTCGTGAATGCCCATGCCCACTTCGTATCCGTAGTCGTAGGTTTGTACGTCTTCGAGCCCCGCCGCCTCCAGCATCTCCTTGGCATCGTTCATCATGTCTTGACGCATCTTTTTTTCGTTGTCCTTGATCTCGACATCCATGTTAAGAACTGGCAATCCCCATTTATCCTTTTTGGTCTTGTCTAGCGAGATCTTGTTTTCATGGTAGGGAAGCATTTCTCCAAATCCCATAATGCCCATACCCCAGTGGTCGGAGGGAACGCTAAGGGCCTCTTTTAACGATTGACCAATGGTAAATTCTGCGACCTCAACTCCTCGGCCTCGTCCGGCACCGCCCTGGTAGCCAAAGCCGCGAACATAATCTCTTTTGTCGCTGTAAATATTTCTGAAGCGGGGAATGTAAATACCCGTGGGTCTTCGGCCATATTGATAACGATCGCTGAACGCACTAGTTTTTCCGCTGGCACCCAGTCTGAAGTGGTGGTCCATAACATTGTGTCCAAGTTCGCCGCTGCTGCTTCCAAGTCCATCGGGCCAGATGCCGGTGGCAGAGTTCATTAATACCCAGGTAGAGTTAAACGAAGAGGCGCAAAGAAAGATCACTTTGGCGTTAAAGGTGTAGGTCTTATTGTCTAGCGCATCGAGTACTTCTACCCCCGATGCTTTTTGGGTATCCTTATCGTAGAGCACCTGTGTAACGATCGAGTAGGGACGAAGGGTCAACCGCCCGGTTTTCATAGCGGCCGGAAGGGTAGAAGATTGCGTGCTGAAATAACCGCCAAAGGGGCAGCCTCGCCAGCAGCGGTTTCTGTACTGGCAATTGACCCGGTCTTGATGTGGAACGGTTATGTTGGCACTTCTTCCGATAAACAAGTGTCTGGAACCTTTAAAGGCCTGTTTGATCTTTTCCGCTACGTCTTTTTCGACACAATTCATTTCCATGGCGGGCATAAACTCTCCGTCGGGTAAAACATCTAACCCTTGCTTGCTTCCCTGAATGCCGGCAAACTTTTCTACATAGCTATACCAGGGGGCCATGTCTTCGTAGCGCAGGGGCCAGTCCACACCGTGCCCGTCTTTTTGATTGGCCTCAAAATCCCACTTATTGAACCGGTAGCTCTGTCTTCCCCACAGTAACGAGCGCCCACCCACATGGTAACCCCTGAACCAAGAAAAGGGTTTTGTCTCCGTATAGGGCGATTCTTTGTCTTTGACCCATAGGTCCAGCACGGTTTCATTGAGTGGATAATCGCGTTTGAGCACCGGATAGTCCTCGAGCATCTGTTGCGTGGGCATGAGTCCGCGATGAGGAAACTCCCAAGACTCTTTATTGGCCGTCACATAATCTTTGATGTGCTCAATGTCACGACCCCTTTCAAGTAATAGTACTTTCAATCCTTTTTCGGTCAGCTCTTTGGCGGCCCAGC
>CAZZLP010000208.1:0-3023 GCA_964654705.1 uncultured Chitinophaga sp. | reverse complement strand
ACTATCTGCTTTGTTGGCGTTGACAGCGGACTCAATCACCTGATCCGCCCCATGTTCTACGATGCCTATCATCACATCAGCAACCTTACCAATTCCGAAGGAGTGCCGCAGGCATACCAGGTAACCGGTAATATTTGCGAGACCGATAATTTTGCGCTCGATCGCATGCTGCCGCAGGTGAGAGAAGGAGACATCCTTGCTTTTCATAATGCCGGAGCCTATGGGTTTGAAATGGCTTCTTCTTACAATGCCAGAGTTCGCCCGGCCGAAGTGTTGTGTAGGGGCGGCCAGCTGCAACTGATCAGAAGAAGAGAAAGTCTGGACGATCTGTTGGCACAGCAGATCATAATATAGTCTTGTGATGCAACATGAATTTTTAAAGATCGCGAACGATCCATTACGGTTTCGTTTTTATATGTTACTAAAGTTGCCGGCGGCTTTTTTCGCGGGGTTGCGCGTGCAGCGGGCTACCCTCGATGCAGCTGCGGTGAGCATCTCATTGCACTGGCTCTCTCAAAATCCGTTTCGCTCCATTTATTTTGCCTCACAAGCCATGGCAGCCGAAATGAGCACCGGTTTGCTGGCCATGGCGCGCATCTATAGGCAAACACCTGCCGTCTCTATGTTGGTCGTGGCCATGCAATCGCATTTCTTTAAGAAGGCCACCGGTACCATTCTCTATGAGTGTCATGATGGCCCCTTGTTCGAGGCTGCCATAGCCGAGGCCATCCAAAGTGGTGAGTCGACTATGCTAACGGCCACCGCTATCGGAACCAACCAGGCTGGTGAAATCGTAGCCCGCTTTGTATTTACCTGGTCTTTTAAAAGAAAAGAGGTAACTTAAAGGAGTAATCAGCGAACCAAAATGAAGATCGGTTTTCATGGTGCGGCACGCACGGTAACAGGCTCCAAGCATCTGGTGGAATTGCCCGACAAGCGTAAGATTCTTCTTGACTGTGGTCTTTTTCAGGGTATGGGAAAAGATACCGACCGGCTCAATCGTCAATTTGGTTTTGATCCTTCTGCGATCGACGTAATGCTGCTTAGTCATGCCCACATTGACCACTGTGGACTTGTTCCCCGTTTAATAGCAGAGGGTTTTCGTGGAAAGATCTGGTGCACTCCCGCTACCCGCTCGCTGGCGGAGGTGTTGCTACAAGATTCGGCCAAGATTCAAGAAGATGAGGTTCGTTACGTAAACAAGCGAAGAAGAGTGCAAGGATTGCCCTTGCTGCAGCCACTATATTCGGTCCAGGAGGCCGGTGCCTGCTCCATTTTCTTCGAAACCGTCGATTATGATCTGTGGGTCGAAGTGCTTCCGGGCGTACAGGTACAGTTTACAGATGCAGGGCATATTATCGGCAGCGCCGCGGTTCATATTCGCTATGCTTCTTCTTCAGGAACCCTGCAGCAGGTAAGCTTTAGCGGAGACGTGGGTCGTTATGGCGATGCGATCTTGCGTTATCCGTCGCCTTTTTCGCAAGCCGATGTTATTATATTGGAGTCAACGTACGGAAACTCTTTACACCCCCTTCATGTGGCGACCCCCGACCTGCTCTTAAAACACATCGAAGAAACCTGTCTTCAACAAAAGGGCAAGCTGGTCATTGCCGCCTTTAGCGTGGGCAGGACCCAGGAGTTGCTTTATTTTTTAAATCAACTTGAACTTGAGAACCGTCTGCCTGCCATACCGGTGTATCTGGACAGCCCTCTTAGTATTGAGGCTACCGAAATCGTAAAAAGTTATCCGGCCTGCTTTAACAAGGTTATTCAGCGTGTTATGCAGCAAGATGCCGATCCCTTTGGATTTCCACAGCTCAAGTATGTCAGAACCGTTGAGCAGTCCAAGCAACTCAACTTTGAGAACGGACCATCGATCATCATCGCCGCCAGTGGCATGGCCGATGCCGGGCGGGTCAAGCATCATATTAGCAATACCATAGAAAATAGCAGAAACAGGATCTTGTTTACCGGTTACTGCGAACCCCGCTCGCTGGGCGGACGGCTGCTTAGCGGACAAAAAGAGGTGAGTATATACGGGGTTTCGCACGAGGTACATGCCTCGATAGGGCAGATCAGAAGTATGAGTGCGCATGGAGATTATGATGATCTCTGCCAATGGCTGGCAGGGCAGGACCCTCAAAAGGTAAGAGAGCTTTTTTTAGTACATGGCGAATATGAAGTACAACAGGATTTTAGTAATCGCCTGCTTAAAAAGGGGTTTACCTCGGTCAGAATACCCGAGATGCATAGTGTTTTCGGAATATAAGTATCGTACACAGTAGTGAGCAGAACGTAAACAGGTATAGCCCTGGTTGAGGATTCACCTGTAGCAAGGCAATGCCTTTTTCCGTTTGCATGGGCAAGAACTTGCCGGAAAGGTCTATCCACCCCAATAGATAACTAAGCCCTATCAGGGTGTTACTAAAACCGGCCACGACGCTCCATCTTACCCCCAGGTAGATCATGACTAGGCAGAAAAGCGATAAGGACAGACCCGCCCAGCCTCCTTCTACAAATGTGCCGTTAAAAACCCCGAAGGATAACCCCGAAGTGTAGCCCTCATAGCTTGTGATCGCATCGATCTTAAACCAGGGAAAAAAAATGGAACCTGCCGCCATCGCTGCTGCCAGCAAGGAGATGTAATCTTCAGGAGGCAAGCGAATTAACGCAGGTTCCTTTTTCATTTTGAATTTTAAGGCAAGGTATAACGACTAATGGAAAGGGCCCCGAAGACAGCAAATTGGTTAGTATCCAATTGTATTTCAAAAATCAAAATTTGCTTTGATTAATTACATAAATAGGTATAGTTATTGGTCGAATTACAGGTTATTTCCCATAATTTAGCTTTTTCGCTCGAATGGAATTTTAGGTTACTAACTAATTTTAGTATTGCCATTTAATTGTTTATATAAAAATGATGAGATTAATTTATATATTTTTATTATTTCAGTCAACTGTCGGTTGTGCACAGGAGGTTATTGACTCCATCATACCGATCAAGCGTAGCAGGTTCTTTACCG
>CAZZLP010000207.1:0-3044 GCA_964654705.1 uncultured Chitinophaga sp. | reverse complement strand
ATGGGAGGATTGCAAGACAACGGCAGCTGGCATGGCCCTGCCTACACTTGGACCAATGGTGGTATCCGCAATTATTATTGGAGCAATGTCGGGGGCGGAGACGGATTCGATGTAATGCCCGATGCCGAAGATGCCAGTTGGGTATATAGCGAAAGTCAGGGAGGATCTTTAGGAAAAAGAAACTGGAAGACCGGCGAGTCCTGGTACATTAAGCCGCCTGCGCTCGATCCTACTTTATTGCAACGATTCAATTGGAATTCGCCGATGGCACAAGATCCCTTCAATGCCAAGACCATCTATTACGGCAGCCAGTTCGTTCATAAGAGCACCGACAAAGGACTCAGTTGGCAAACTATCTCTCCCGATCTTACCACCAATGACAGTGCCAAGATCGCTGCCTTTCAAAACACAGGTGGATTAACACTCGATATTACAGGAGCCGAAACCTACTGCACCATTCTTAGTATCTCGCCCTCCAGAAAAGAAAAAGGTACCCTTTGGATCGGCACTGATGACGGCAACGTGCAACTTACCCGCGACGGCGGTGCCACTTGGACCAGTTTTCAGGGAAAGATTCCGGGGCTGCCCGCCGGTTGCTGGATTCCGCAAGTGGTGGCCTCTGCGCACAACGCGGCAGAAGTTTTTGTGGTCGCCAACGACTATCGAAGAGGAGATGGCAAACCGTATATTTTTAGAACGTCCGACTATGGTAAGACCTGGACAAGAATTATTGACGAAAACAAAGTAAAAGGATATGCCCTTTGCATCATTCAAGATCCTACAGAACCCTCGCTGCTCTTTGCAGGAACCGAGCATGGTCTGTGGGTCAGCATCGATAATGGAAATAATTGGGCTCAATGGAAAAATGGATATCCTTCGGTATCGACCTACGACCTGGCCATTCAAGAGAGAGAGGCCGATCTGGTCATTGCCACTTTTGGGCGATCGCTATGGGTACTCGACGATATTCGCCCGCTTCGAAAACTGGCCGCTAACACCCGTATGGCCACGACAAGTTCTTCGCCCTTGATGGCATTTGAGAGTCCCGGCGGAGTGCAAGCGCAATATGGCCCTGCTACCGGCTATGAGTGGAGCACGATGGGCATCTACGAAGGTGAGAACAAAAACAGAGGCGCTGCCATTTCGTTTTTGATCCGCCCTGTCAGTGGTACTACTACAACAACCACCACTACTCCCGCTGTTGCCGGGGCATCTGCCACTAAGTCTGCGAACACAACGCCGGCCCAGACCACCAATAACCCGAACGCCGCCAGAAGAGAAAGACCTGCCCCAAGAAACAGCAGCGACTCGGTCTCCGTAAAGATCATCGATCAGGCTGGCGTTCAAATTCGTCAGCTTCGTTGGGCGGCAGACAGCGGTTTTAATCGCCGGTATTGGGGTATGGAAGAAAAAGGATATCGTCAACCCGGTGGTGGCGGTGGCGAAGGCGGCGAAGGGGGTGGCGGTGGTCGCTTTGGTATGGGTCGGGGTGGTACAGAGCCCGGCGGACTGCCCGCTTTACCCGGCACTTACAAAGTAATACTGCAATATGGAGAGCATCGCGATTCTACCTGGGTCACGATCAGCGACGACCCTCGCATGGGTAATAGAAATGATATCAAACTGGCCCAAAAGAAAGCGCTGGAGCAAATTCAACGATCGGCCGACAAATTAACCAAAGCCCTGGAGCATCTTAGCGAGGCCGAAGAAGTTTGCAGCAAGATCAATGCCCAACTAAAAGGGGCCGATCCAAAAGCCACCGACTCACTTAGCAAGCTCACCAAGCAAATGCAAGAAAAGATCAAAAAGATCAGAGATAAAATTTCCGGAGCCAACGAAGAGCGACAAGGACTTTCCAGAAATCCGTTCTTGGTAACCGTACTCTCGCAACTGCGGGGTGCTCAGCAGTCCATTACAGCTAAAACTGCCCTGCCCGGGGCAGCCGAAAATACCCTGATCGCCAATGCGGAGACCGCCGTCAATGCTATCGTAAAAGAGATCAACGAATTCTTTACCGACAGCTGGACCTCTTACCGGAACTATGCAGAGGCCAACAGACCGCCGCTATTCAAAGACTATAAGCCGATAGAATAAAGGCTTGAAAAATCTTAACCAAGGATCATGCTTTAAAGTATGATCCTTTTTTTTACCCGCCCGAGCCGGAAAGCAACCGAAACTCATGCTCACTCATGGTCAGCAAAGCATGATAGAACAACTCCTCCTCTTCCAGTTGACTAGAGAGTGTGGCAAAACTGATCAACGAGGGCGTTACCCATTGTTCTTTTTTTGGAGTGGGCACATCAGCGAATTGTTGCGAAGAAATTGGTCTGCAAGAGGGCAAGAGCGAAGAAGGCTCAAGAGGGGTTTTCATAAAGCAAGTCTACAAAGCCGCATTGCCATTGCCAAGAGAAAAGACCCAAAAAAGAGCTAGAAAAAAATCAATACAAACCAGCGTAAAACATAAAAGTAACGCTACCAAAAGCTTGCAATCTTAGATAGAAAAAAGTATGCGTGCATTGTGAGTAGTTACCTGCGCTACTTGCTCTATGGCTACGGCCTTTACCTCGGCAAGTTTGCTTGCCACCAGTAATAAATAAGAAGACTCGTTTCGTTTGCCCCGATAAGGAACGGGGGTCAGATAGGGGGCGTCTGTCTCCAGCACCAGGTGCTCGAGCGGAACTTCAGAGAGTACTGTACCCAATCCGGCATTTTTATACGTAAGCACGCCACCGATTCCCAAATAAAACCCCAACTTGATAATCTCGCGAGCCTCTTCGAGACTACCAGAAAAGCAATGAAACACGCCGGTAAGCGCCCGCCCTTTGTACTCCTTTAATACCTGCACACCTTCCAAACAGGCGTTGCGCGAAGGGACTACGATCGGAACTTTTTTTTGAAGTGCCCACTCGATCTGAATTCGAAAGGCATCGACCTGTTGATCAACGAAGGTCTTATCCCAATAAAAATCCAAGCCGATCTCGCCAACAGCAATAAAATCTCTTTTACTCCACCAATCTTGCGCAATGGACAACTCCTTTTGGTAA
>CAZZLP010000206.1:0-3045 GCA_964654705.1 uncultured Chitinophaga sp. | reverse complement strand
GGAGCAGGTCATGAAGATGCTGCAAACGATCTTACAATTCAAGGATAGCCCAAAGTACTATGATGCCACCGATGCGGTGGGCGTAGCGGTCTGCCATTTTTATCAACACTACAAGAGAATTCCAGCTGCTACTGTCGCCCCGACCGCAGCCAAAAGCAAACTCGCTAAAAAAAGTGCCAAGAAAAAAAACGATTGGGCCGATTTTGTTCAAAAAAATCCGCAGCGCATCCGCAAAAAATAGGTTCAGAGCTGTGCCACAATACGGGCCTGTACCGAACGAAGTTGCTCGTCGCTGGCTTTTTGTTTACCGGGTTGTGCAAAGTTGAGATCGTTAGAAGTATTGATGGGAATCAGGTGCAGGTGCGCATGAGGAACTTCTAGTCCGATTACAGAAATGCCGCACCGCTTGCAAGGAAAGGTCTTTTCGATTGCCTTGGCAATGGGTTTTGCAAAGACCAGCATGGCAGCTAAATAATTGTCCGAAAGATCAAACAGTTTATCGACCTCGGTTTTTGGCACCACCAGCACATGGCCTTCGCGAAGCGGAAATACATCTAAAAAAGCCAAGAAAAGATCGCTTTCTGCGATTTTGTAGCAAGGAATTTCTCCGGCTATGATTTTTGAAAAAATGGTCATAACAAAAAGTTGGGTGATGGTTGCTTACCCTGCGGCAATGGCATCGATCCTGAAATTCAAAACACCGGCGGGCGCCTGGACCTCGGCCGTTTCGCCCACTTTTTTTCCTAGTATGCCTTTGCCAATAGGCGAGGTTACCGAGATCTTACCAGCCTTAAGATCGGCCTCTTTTTCGCTCACCACTTTATAGACCACTTGCTTATTGGTCTTAAGATTGGTAAGTGTTACCTGTGTAAGAATAGAGACTTTACTGGTATCGATCGAAGAGATATCAAGCACCCGCACATTGGCCAGCGCTCCCTCGAGGGCGGCAATTCGGGCTTCTAAAATACCCTGTGCTTCTTTGGCGGCATCATATTCGGCATTTTCTTTCAAGTCTCCTTTTTCGCGGGCCTCTGCAATGGCACGGCTGGCAGCCGGACGATCGACTCCCTTCATACGCTGCAACTCGGCCTTCATTTGCTCTAAGGTCTCTTGGGTTACATACTGAATGGTACTCATATAGGACGGTTTAACTCACAAAAAAAGAGCAACGCCTCAGAATAACCGAAGCGTTGCAGTATGAAGGGCAAATATACAAAAAATCAATCAGTCGTTCAGTGGCAGGTCTTATACACCGCTTTGCAATTTATCGAGTAAGACCTGGCTCATCCGCTCAAAAGATTCGTGGCTGTAACCGGCAATATGCGGGGTCAAAATCACATCGGGTCGTTGCATTAGTTGTTGTAATAATTGATTTTCATCAGGTTGATAACTAGCCAGGTTTTCATTGGGCAATACATCGAGTGCCGCCCCCGACAACTGACCAGCTTGCAGGGCTTTTAACAGAGCCGGCAGATCGACCACTTCTCCCCGAGCCGTATTGAGCAGCACGGGCTTTTGCCGAAGTGAATTAAAAAAAGTAGCATTGGCCATGTTACGAGTAGAAGCATCAAGGGGCACATGAAAACTAATGACCCCGCAACGCTCGGCAATGGCAGACAGCGTAGCTTCTTGTACATATCCCCCTCCAAAACCTGATTGATGAATATCGTTGGCCAGCACCGTTACCTGAAAAGGAGCCAGCAAGCGAGCAAATTCCTGTCCGGTATTTCCATAGCCGACAATCCCCACGCATTGACCACTGAGTTCGTGACCGCGGTTTTCTTTTCTGATCCACTTGCCCTGTTGTATCTCGCGATACGACCCATTGATACGATGCAGTATCGTCAACAACATACCCAGCGCGTGTTCGGCCACCGAAAGTCGGTTGCCCTCGGGACTACTAAAACAGCGGATCCCTTTTTGAGTGGCAAATGCGGTATCGATCAGCTCCATGCCACTCCCGAGGCGGCCTATCCAGCGAAGTTGTGCCGCTTTTTGTAAAAGCGACTCGTCGACATTGATTCGAGTGGTAACCACGAGCCCCGTTAGTTCGGCCATACAAGTCTCCAATTCAGCATAAAGAATAGCCGGCGCATTGACCACCGTATAACCCATAGACTGTAGCCCGGCAGCCAGCAAGGGATGCGACTCTCCGGTAATGATCACTTTTCCTGTATGATGGAGCGTAGACAAGAGAATACAAAATTAAGCATTGCGACTGGCAAGCATCCGAAAACTCAACTCGCCGAACTCGGCAACACTAAGCTGCTCGGCCCTCTTATTAAAAAAGGGATCGGCAAGAACGGCCGGATCAAAAAGGGGTTTCAAGGCATTGCGAAGCATCTTTCGGCGTTGCCCAAAAGCCGTTTTGACCAAAACGGTAAAATCGGATGGGCTTCGCATGGCGGGCAGTTGTTGCAAAGGCGTTAACCGAATTACCCCGCTCATGACCTTAGGTGGTGGATCAAAACAACCCGGAGGTACGTCGAATAGATACTCAATTGTAAAAAATGCTTGTAGCAAAACAGAAAGCACTCCATAGGTTTTTGATCCGGGGGCGGCGGCCGCCCGTTGAGCCACTTCTTTTTGAAACATCCCTGTAATGGTCTCGATCTGCGAGCGCCATTGCAGCAGGGTAAACAAGATCTGCGTAGAAATATTGTAAGGAAAGTTACCCACCACAGTGAAAGGTCCGGTAAAAGGGACATCCATCGTTAAAAAATCTTGATGTAATACTTTTCCTTGCAACGAGGGATATGTTTTTAGCAGGTAATCGACTTTTTCTTTATCGAGCTCTACGGCTTTGAGATCGATGCCTGGCCATTCGACCAAAAACCGGGTTAAGGCTCCGCCGCCCGGCCCCACTTCGAGTAGTTGCGTAAAGGGAGTTGATTGCAGGGCTTGCAATATCTTGCGAATGATATTCTCATCTCGTAAAAAGTGTTGACCCAGCGATTTTTTAAGCGTATACATCTTTACAAATGTACTCTCTGTACGGTTCGAGGTAGCGATATTTCGTTAATTTTACGGTAATCTACAGTTATG
>CAZZLP010000205.1:0-3118 GCA_964654705.1 uncultured Chitinophaga sp. | reverse complement strand
TCAGGTTACCAGCATTAAAGATATCAATGCTGAATTGCAGACAGTTTTTGGTGCCTTTGATATTGGTAAAGAGATCTTGCATGATCTTGACGTCAAGACGATTCAGCCAAGGAGACTGGGCTCCGTTACGCTCGGCATACTGTCCGCGGTGAGCACGCAGGTATTTGTCTTGCTGAATATAACGCTCGAACAAGGTTCTTTGTGCGGCTTGATTGTACAATACTCCATTAACCACGTTATCAACAAACAGCATCTGCTGTACCTCGGTGGCGGTAGGAATGTACATCAGATCGTTACCGTTAATACCATCGCGGTTAAAGTCGAGGTCATAGGTATAAGAGAAGCGTCCGTTGATACCTCCGTTATAGAAAGCAGAGATGGTCGTGGCCAGATTCTTGAAGTATTCTTTACGATAAGAGATCATCGCTACCACACGGTCGGGAACTACGTAGTCAGCGTGGCTGAGCACTTGTGAGTTGGGGCCAAATACATTGGGCGTACCCTGCCAGGCAGAGAGAGGCTGGTCGCCACCACCGTCATATAAATTGGCAGCCATCGATTTGGTGTAAGCCACCGACCAAGAGAGTCCTTTACTGTACATCTTCTCAATCTTGGCGGTCAATGAGAAATAATAACCTCTGTTTCCGTTGTCAAGCACTACCGGGTTAAAGGCACCGGTGGCATTGGGTTGAGGAATACCGTTATTGAGCGTATTGATAAAGCGGGTGGGCACACTGGCTCCGTAAATGGGACGTCTGTCGGGATATCCATCAACGGCCAGTGAGGCAGGTGAGATCATGTTGGGATTGCGGAAAATGGCTGTGTACAGATCTTTGTTAAAGATGGCCTCGAGGGTTCCAATAATTCCTTTGCCAAGACGAGTATCGATGGCAAGGGTTGACTTCCAGGTCTGGGGATTTCTGAAATCTTGCACCAGCGCTGTTACACTACCCGGAACAATGGTTCCGGCAGTGGGCACGGTAGAAGGTCTGTAGGCTGCAGGGTCTGGATTGAAAGGACCAGGTGTATTGGCCTGACCATTCCAGAACTGAGTAACCTGTATCATACCATTGTCACCTGACTGGCTCACGATCCATACGAAGGGAACACGACCGGTAAACACACCGGTACCTCCACGAATCTGCAAAGAACGATCTCCGTACAGATCCCAGTTAAAGCCCATGCGGGGAGACCACATGAGGCGATTTTGAGGAAGGTTTCCGGTATTGATCTTTTCGCCGCCATCAAAATTCATGTTAAGCACCAACGGGTGTGTCAAGATCTGTGGTACATCAGGGTAGGTGGGAAGATCCACACGCAGTCCGAGTGTTAAACGAAAATCTTTCGTAACGGCAATCTCGTCTTGTCCGTAAGCAGAATATTGAGCAAATCTGAAAGAAGAGAAGGCGGGTGCAAAATTCTTGGAAAGAGAGTAAGTAATGGCAAAATCCCTTGGTTTGGCACGGAGTGCGGGATTCGGGTTAATCGAGCTGGCAAAATCAGCCCAGGTATTGAACACATAATAGCTGGTACCAAAGCGTTGAAAACCGTTGATGGTCTCACTTTGTTCAAATTGACCACCTACCGTCCAATTGTGTTTTCCGGAGGTCCAGGTCAGGTTGTTGATCACCGAGTATGTTTTTACCTGACGCAGGTTGCCAAAGCTGAAAGGTTCAAACCCAAAAGAGGTATAAGGAGCAGGTCCGGTAACACCACCGGTGTTACTCAAAATATCTACGAAAGGAAAGATCTGGCTGTCGGTAGAGCGGGAGTCGTTTTGAAAGGTATACGTGGCACGAAGGGTATTGGCCATTTTACCCCAGTTAGAGTTTAACTCACCTGCCAACGAGTACAGGTTGGCTCCCTGAAAATAGTTGGAGTTCTTGTACCACAGCGAAGTACTTGCCGTACGGTTGCTGGTGTAGACCACGTTCGAACCCGTTACGGAGGTGCTGGGCGTAAAAGGCTCGCCGCCTTCTACCTGGCTGTAACGAATGTTAAGACGATGCTTGTCATTAACGTTCCAGTCCAGACGGGCGAGGTACTTGGTGCGTTGAATGTTGGGTACATACCCTTGGTAAGGACCGGTCACGTAGCCATAGTTGTCCGCTAAGAACTTGCTGATAAGGTCGAGCGAGTCAGCCGTAGGCCTTACGATGTTGGGAGCACTTCCGTAGGGTGCTGCCGTGGTGGACGCAAAGAAATTTTGAATCGACTTAGGTTGATTCTCTGTTTCGTAGTTGATAAAGAAGAATAACTTATTCTTGATGATGGGCCCGCCCATGCGAAAACCATATTGGTTGTACTCTTCTACGGGGCGGATGAATTTGGATTTTTCTACCTGGTCACCGCGTTGTTTTTCGTTACGGAAATAACGATATACAGAACCCGTGAACGTGTTGGTACCAGAGCGGGTTACGGCGTTTACGGCAGAACCGATAAATCCGGATTGGCGAATATCAAAGGGAGTAATGTTGATCGAAATCTCATCGAGCGCATCCAGAGAGATAGGCGCACCACCGGCAGGCAGATTAGAGCCGATACCGAAGCTGTTGTTAAAGTCCGATCCGTCTACGGTAAAGTTATTCTGGCGGTAGTTACCTCCTCCGATAGAGGGACCATTGGCCTGTGGAGTGGCACGAGTGATCTCGTTGATGCTGCGGCTAAAAGTGGGCAGTGTATTGATCTGGCGTGTGCCGACATTGGTCACCGCTCCGGTTCGACCTGCGTTGAGAATGGAATTTCTTCTTCCGCCGACCACTACATTTTGCAAAGCAGCGGCAGTACTAAGCAATTCTGAATTCAAAACATAAGGATCGCCAAGTTGCAAGAAGATATTATCGAATTTCTCTGCCTGATGACCAACAAAACTTATTTCGATCGAATAAGGACCTCCCACGCGCATATTTTGGATGGTATACTGACCTCCGGCACGCGTAATAGTGGTGTACTTAGTTCCTGAAGGGGTGTGAATGGCAACTACAGTTGCACCCACCAGTGGTTCTTTGTTATTACTTTTAACATCACCGGTAAGTACGGCAGTGGTGACCTGGGCAAACAGCGTTGAACCGGTCATCAGGCCAATCACGAGCAGGAAGAGTATTCTCTTAAGCATATT
>CAZZLP010000204.1:0-3118 GCA_964654705.1 uncultured Chitinophaga sp. | reverse complement strand
TATACGGTTTAGAAACTGATTTTAAGGTTAGCACCAAGACCTCTGGTACCGGGCATGTTTCCGGCTTCCCCGCTAATGTTTGAGATCTCTGAGGGATCGAAGTCGTTGGTCTTGGCATAGATCAGCAAGGGATTACGAGCCACCAATGAAAGAACGGCACGCTGGGCCCAATCTACACCCCACTTCTTGATAGGGAGTGTATAGCCAAGTGAAACCTCGCGGAGCTTGACAAAGGTCAGGTCGTAGACATAAGGATCGAAAGTTCTGTTGTAGTACAGATTATGGAAATAATCCTGTGCATCTACATATCTGTCCACTTTGTTTCCGTTGGCGTCCACTCCGAATACGTGTACACCACCGCCATTTTGAACAGCGTCACGAATGGGGTTACCCTTGTCGTTGACAACCGCAGTTCTAGCAGTCAGTCCGGAGAATGAACCCCACATGTTAGACAAGGAGAAGAACTTTCCTCCGAGCTGCCAGTCAGCATTGGCATTCAGCACAAACCCTTTGTACTCGAGTTGGGTTTGAATACCGCCAGTATGCTTGGGAAGGGCACTTCCAAAGAAGACGTTGGGGTCGTTGACATAGAACCCATTGGCATCGAGCACGGGCTGGCCGTTGATACGCTTGATACCATTTCCGAAGATCTGACCCCAGTCACGACCTTCTTGGTGTACCATGTAAGGTCCTGTAGAACCCCACAAGCCTTCGATGGCGATACGGGTTGTACCGGGGGCAATGGAAACCACTTTATTTTCAGCCAGGATACCCCAGGTTGCGTTGACCTCCCATTTCAGGTTTTTACCCCATACAGGGCGACCCATGGCCTGGATATTGTAACCACGCTTGGTGATAAGACCGGCATTGGTCAGCAAGCTGCTGAAACCACTGGTTCCGTTAACAGGAATGGTAGTGGGGAAGTCTCTATCATCTCCCGTCCAGTAAGTAAGAGAGAGTCCGACACGATTTTTAAGGAAGCGCAGGTCAAGTCCAAGCTCTTTCTGTTGTGTAACAGAACCTCTGATGTTGGGGTCGACCAATTGATCGGGTGTTGACATCAGGAAGTTTCCGTTCCACTGTACAGAACCTACTCCGTAAGCAAAGCCAGGGTAGCGGTAAGCACCGATACCAGTGGGCACTTGTCCCATAGAAGCTCTGAACTTACCGAAGCTGAGTGGTTGCCACTTAAGCAGGTCGCTGAACACGAAAGAAAGACCGGCTGATTTAGAGAGAATGAAAGATTTAGTGGGGGGGAGGTCAGACATCCAGTCCTGACGAAGGGTGAATTCGGCAGTCAGGTAATTTCTCCAAGAAATGTTACCGGTAGTATAAAGGGCGCTGTAACGGTAGTCGTTACGGGTATTACCCACACTCGGCTGATCTTTTGAGTTACCGATGGTAAATAAATTAGGCACATTCAGACCGTTAACCGTGTTAGCACTGTTACCCTTTTGCAATTGGCGAAGAATGTCGGTACCGCCATTGATACCGATATTGAATTCTTTGATCCGCTTGTTGTAGCTGATCAACAATTCCATATTGGTACGGTTAGAGTTGGAGGTCGAGGTAGCGTAGTAACCTCTGCACTCAGGGCAGTTACCCTGTGTTTGCGTGCCACTCTCATTCAGATCAGAAGAGAAGATGGTCTCGCCCCAAACGTTATTGTGCTGCTTACGGTAAGTAGCTTTGACACGAAGATTGTCACTGATCTTATAGGCCAATGAGATATCTCCGAAATAACGATCGGTATTGGTAACAGGTCTTACCAGATCGAACCATTTATAGAAGTTGTACCAGTAGTTACCGGCATAGAAGTTACGTGTATTTCCGGGGTCATAAGCAGGAGGATTCAGGTGATTCCAGCTGGCCCAGATGCCCGAAGGGGTGCGGAGGTCTTTGAGTTCTTTGATGATCCCCATGTCGAGGTTACGGTGAAACCACTGGTTGAATGAACCGGTAGTTTGGTTAGAGTACCCATCATCAAACTCTCCTTTCACGATCTGTGTAACATAGTTGAAGTTGATGGCCGCAGTAAGACGGGGAGTAACATCAACCGAAGCGATCATGTTAAAGGTGTTCTTCTTGAGAGAGGACTGAGGAATCAATCCTTTTTGATCGATATTACCGAACGACATTCTGATACTGGAATTCTCGGTAGCTTTTGAGATGCTCACGCTGTTGTTGAGCATCAACCCGGTGTTGTAATAATCACGGGCGTTATTGGGCTGAGGCACCAATTTAGCAGTGGTTCCGGAGTAACGGTGACCATCGTACCAAGAATACCAGGGAATATATTCTTGCCCAACCATGCGGGGACCCCAGCTGGCATCATCTGAATAGTCATGGTAATATTTTCCATCCAGACGCTTCCATGATTCGGGGTGGTTGGATTGCCAGGTATATTTGATAAGATCGCCACTGGCACCACCGGCGTATGAGTTTTGATAATTGGGCAGTACGTATACGTTATCGGTCTGAACACCGAGGTTAACGTCCACGCCAATACCTTTTTGACCTTTCTTAGCTTTTTTGAGCGTCATAACGATGGCACCACCCGCCCCTTGAGGACCAAATACCGCAGCGGCAGCAGGGCCTTGCAAAACGGTTACGTCTTCGATATCATCCAAGTTGATATCATTGGGGTTTGGAAGAATGGTTCCGTCAACGACGTAGAGTATGCCTTGACCGCCACCGAAGCCGGATTCACCGCGTAGACGAATGTTACCGGTGCTTCCCAGTTTGGCAGAAGACTGGCTTCTTACCTGGATACCGGAAACTTTACCGGCCAGGGCATTGTTGAGGTTGGTCTGACGAATGACATTGAGCTGCTCAGCCGTAACTACCTGCGCATTGGTTGCAATGTTGCGCAGATTCTTTCTGATGCCGTAACCACTGGTTACAACTACCTCGGCAGAAGCTGCAATGCTTCTTTTTACTTGAACTTTGATGGCGTTGTCCGCTCCTACCTTGTATTCGGTGGTCTCGAGACCGACACCGGAAACAACCAGAACATCGCCGGTTTTGGCAAGAAGACGAAAGACGCCGCTGTTGTCGGCAGCGATTCCTTCACGGGTTCCTTTCAATTGAACTGTAGCACCGGGAATAGCGGCTCCGT
>CAZZLP010000203.1:0-3136 GCA_964654705.1 uncultured Chitinophaga sp. | reverse complement strand
CTCCACCCATCCTTTATACCATGCCAAGGACCGCCGCACCCATACTGTACAAAGTAAGTAGCAGTCGGTCTGTGGTAAGCGGTTTATTGTTGCCGGAAATTAAGTAATGTACTTTGTGTGGTGTTTCAATAAGAGAGTCCGGAAGGGCTCTCTTATTTTTTTGGTTCGCTATCATGCAATCGATGATGTCAGTCATTGAATGAGGCGCATAAGTTTAGGTGATTTGTAAGTCAGTATGCGAAAGATATTACTCATTGCCAGCGACCCCGCGATCAGGACCATGACTACGGATATACTCGCCTTGGCGCACTACCAAGTGCTGCTGGCCCAGGATGGTAAAAATGGGGTAGAGCTGGCAGAGGCAGAGCACCCCGATGTTATTATAACCGAAGTAGCCATGCCGGGTTTGGATGGCTACGGAGTCATGCACCTGTTACAGAGTCATCCTTGGTTTAATAATACACTTTTTATTGTTCTATGTTCCTCTTGTGACAAGGCGGAGTTAAGAAGGGCTATGAGTTTGGGTGCCGATGATGTGATCATAAAGCCTTTCGACGGTACGGAATTATTGAGCTGCATAGAGGTGCGATCAAAAAAGCGGGAATGGCTCATAAAAGAAAATGGGCATGATTCACTGCTCGAGGTCCCGCCCTCACTAACCGAAAAAGAATTGATGACCCAACTGATCAGTGATCGCAATATCGATCGGTATAATCGCCGCCAACTGATCTACAAGCGAGGGGACCGGCCTACCAAATTATTCTACTTGATCAATGGCAAAGCCCGCTCTTTTGCCTCGCACCCCGACGGAAAAGATCTTGCCATAGACTTATTTGGTCCGGGAGATTTTTTGGGCTATACCGATATCATTAAGAATATTAATTACGCAGAGTCGGTAGAGACCATCGATTATGCAGAGTTGGCCGTTATTCCCAGAAGCGATTTTGAGCAACTGGTTTTTCAAAATAGTCAGTTCGCCAAACGATTTATTGACCTGGTGGTAACACGCTCTAAGATGATGGAGCAGCGATTGCTTTGGATGGCCTATCACACCTTAAGACAGAAAGTGGCCGCCGCCTTGCTGCACCTGATGGAAAAGTATGGAAATGGGCAGCAGGCCCCTTTCGAGATAAATCTGAATCGCAGTGTATTTGCCAGCATTGCGGGCACCGCCACTGAGTCTTCGATCAGGACCTTAGGAGATTTTCGTTCAGAAAAACTCATTGAATTGGAGGCGGACGGAACCATTAGGATTCTCCAACCAAAGCGACTGGGGCAATTGGTGAGCTAGGAGCCCGATGATAGCAATAAAATAAGTGTTTAATTTGTTAAAAATTAAGTATAATTTCTTATTATTGCTCTCCCTTATCTCTGATAATTCAAAACTGAGCCGATGAGAAAGCTGGTCTTTGTGGGCAAGTGTGCCGATAATATGCCTCAGATACCCGATATACTTAGTATTGCCGGTTATGAGGTCTTTGTAGCAGAAGATGGTAAAACAGGTATTCTGTTAATTATGGAAAAGCAGCCCGACCTGATCATCTCGGCCATTGAACTCTCGTACCTGGACGGGTTGAGTCTTTTGCACGTGATACGAAAACAGCCGCAATTCGTATGCACGCCCGTCATTTTTGTAACGGCCACGCAGCAGTTAGCAGACATCAGAAAAGTAATGACGGCGGGTGCTGATGATTGCATCACCACGCCTTTTACCGAAACGGAGTTATTGTACGTTGTGGAGTGCCGGTTGCAGAAATCAGATATGATCAGACAACACTTGGCAAAGGCCTCTAATGGTGTCCACGATATGCATCGAACAGAGAAACAATTACTCGATGATTTTCTTGGCGGAAGAAGCCATCATCAATATGGACGTCATCAGCCTATTTACAACGAAGGGCAATCGCCGAAATTTCTTTATTACGTAAAGCAGGGTAAGGTACGTTTATTTAAATCGAGTAGTGATGGGAAAGACCTGGTAACCGATCTGTGTGGAGAAGGTGATTTTATCGGACATACGGCACTCATTCAAAATACCCATTACCGGGAGTCGGCAGCTTCTATCGACAGTACCGAATTGGTACTGGTGCCTCGCGCCGAGTTCTTACAATTGCTCAAAGAAAATGTATTACTCAGCAATAAGTTTAATCTGATCTTGGCCAGTACGCTCACCCATAAGAACAGCCATTTAGTGGGCATTGCCTATAACTCTCTTCGGCAAAAGGTAGCCGAGGCCTTACTTCTTGTAAAGAACAAGTATGCTCCCGCACACCAGGATAACTTTAGCATACAAATGAACCGAGAGGTACTGGCCAATATTGCCGGTACCGCAAAGGAATCGTTGATCAGAACCCTCAGTGATTTTAAATCAGAGAGGCTTATCGAGGTAGGTGGCGATGGCGTTATTCGTATCGTTAACGAGAAAAAACTCCAGGTACTTGCCGGCTGATCGCTCCGCGTTAGATCCCCAACTTTTAGATTGACTCTCATCTGACGCAGTCTACGTCTTAGTCAGTATCGATTAAAAAAGTGGCGATGCAACTTTCGCTGCATCGCCGTACCTATTAAAACCAACCCTGCTTGCTTATGTTCGGTCTGTAAGAATACAAACCCAGAACAGTCACAAAGTAACTACCAGTGGTATGACTGGTAAATGACCTTCGCTATCAGCGCGATGACAATGGTCATCGAGTAAACAATTTTCGCAGTGACCAAGGGATCTCCACCACCACATCACAGCCCTTTCCCGGCGAGGAATTCAATTGAAGCCTTCCTCCCAACACAGCCGTCATGATCTCTGCCTTACACAGACCGGTCCGCCATTGCTGTTTGTCTGGATAGAATCCGATCCCATCATCTTTTACTGTAAGTATGATCCCTTTTTCGACAAGCTCCAGACTGATCCATCCCTCTGCGGCCTTCGCGTGATGCAGAATATTACTCAGCAATTCTTTGGCGAGTCTGATCAACGTAAGTTTTATAAGCTCGTCTGCCCGTTCAATGGAGCCGTCGAATACGATCAAGGAGAGCTGGGTAGGGCTTTGCTGATTAAATCGCTCCAATAGTTCTATCAAGGCGCCTTCCAGCCCCAGTAAGTGGATAGGTGGAGTTTCTATTTTTTCATAGAGACCTTTGA